>CAXBDO010000137.1:0-6517 GCA_963974165.1 uncultured Aequorivita sp. | reverse complement strand
CCGCAAACAGCCCAAAGCTTTCGTCTATTTTTGATTGGTACCAAAAAGACTTTACCGTAAACGGCAAACAGGATGTTATTGGCTATATAAACCAATATTCAAATACCCAAATAAAGGCGGGCGCTCCCTTAACCTATAAGAATTACAATTGGAATTTAAATGAACAACATTAACTAAGGGCATTTTTTTTACCTGTAACTTGTAACCTGAAATTTTAAAATGCTTTCTATTATTATCCCCGTATTAAATGAGGCCGAAAAAATTGGTACTCTTCTCAATAAATTACCCAAAAAATTTTCGGGAAAATATAGAGCCGAAATAATTTTTGTTGATGGCGGCAGTACTGACGGTACCCAAGCCATTATTTCAGAATTCAAGAACAAAATGGCGCAGCCTCGAAAGTTCTTTTCGGTTACATTAATTTCTTCTGAAAAAGGTCGTGCAAAACAGATGAACGAAGGGGCAAACCACGCCTCCACTGAAATTCTTTACTTTCTGCATGCCGACTCCATACCGCCAAAAAATTTCGATAAGTATATTATTTCTGAAGTGAACAAAGGCAATCCGGCAGGTTGTTTTAGAATGAAGTTTGATAGCGGCCATTGGTGGCTAAAAATTACGGGATGGTTTACCAGGTTCAACTGGAAAATTTCCCGAGGTGGCGATCAAAGTCAGTTTATTACAAAACAACTTTTTAGGGAAATTGGCGGTTTTGATGAAACCTATACTATTTACGAGGACAATATTTTAATTGACGAGCTTTATAAACGCAAAAAATTTGTGGTCATTCCCAAGCAAATTACCACTTCTGCCCGCCTCTATGAGCGCAACGGTGTCTGGAAACTTCAATATCATTTTCTAGCTATTTATTTAAAGCGTTGGTTGGGCGCCAATGCGGAAGACCTGTACGGTTATTATTTGAAAAATGTGAAAAAATTGAATTAATTTTTCAAATAATTTTTTTTCGAAAGTACTTCAGCACTACAAAAAACTGCAATATTTTTTTTCAGATTGGCGATTATCCGAAAATTTTAGGATATTGTACATTAATCTACCTTAAAACGAAACCATGACTATTTTTGAAGCTATTAGAAAAGACCACGATATACAACGCGAACTTTGCCGTTTGGTTACCTCAACTTCTGGCGATACGGCAGAACGAAAAGCAAGATGGAAAGAGTTAAAACACGAATTGCAAATTCACGCTGATGCCGAGGAACGCACCTTCTATTCGCCATTAATACATAGCGATATGATGCAGGAACACGCCCGCCACGGAATTGCAGAGCATCACGAAATGGAGGAGTTAAGGGAGAAAGTAAATGAAACCGATATGGATTCGCCCGCCTGGCTCGTTTATGCAAAACAGTTGTGCGAAAAGGTAGAGCATCATTTAGACGACGAGGAGCACAGCTTTTTTCAGATGGCCGGAAAAGTTTTTTCGGAAACACAAAAAACCGCCATTGCAAAAGACTATATAAAGCAAATGGAAGAAAACAGATAGTTTTCAAAAAAATTATTCTTTTTTATTGCCATAATATTTTGAAATAATTTTCTGGGCAGGTTTGTTTTGGGGCGTAAACTGATTGTTTTCTAGGCCGCCAACTTTATCGTGATTAATAAACCATTTCCACAGAAAGCCACCGGCAAACCACTGCTCTTCCCATAGCGATTGGTATAAGCCTTCAAGGGCATTGCTTTGGGCTTCCAAGTTTATGGAAGTCATACTTCTATCGCTTCTCCAGGGTTCTTTGCCAGTGAAGTCTACACTTCTATAGCCGTATTCGGCAAAAAGGATTTTTTTGTTTTCAACTTCAGAAATAGAATTAAGTTCCCTTTTCCATTTTTCCCAACCTAATTTTATCTCTTCCACAGTTGGTGTTTTACTCTCGGAAACGGGAAAATAGGCGTCTACACCAATAAAGTCCAACGCATCCCAAAAGGGAATTCGCTTATATTCATCCCAATTGGCGGCATACGTCAGTTTTCCTTTATACACCAACCTTACTTCCGCAATTAAGGCCCGCCAATATTCTGGTCTATGCTCAACGAATTTTTCAAGTTCGGTACCAATACAGAAAATTTCCACCTTTTCTGCGGCAGCAATTTGTGCAAAATCTAAAATAAAATTGCGGTAAGATTCCTCCAGCTCTAACCATTCCGCTTCCGTAGCCATTTTTAATAGACCAGTAAATTCGCCTTTTGAAATCCAAATTTGGGGTTTAAGCATAACTGCAATATTGTTTTTATGGAGCAGCCTTACATGCTGTGCCACCCCATCAAAAGACTCCCCGAACCATTGCCTGGGTTGGTTGTAAAAAATTTGCGGGTGCCCTAAATTTTCAATAAATCCAAAAGGCATAATGGTAGCGTAATTTGCCGAAATCTCTTTTATAGGCTCTATATTTCGCTGTAAAAGTGAATCTCTAGAAGCAACGAGGCTAATGCCATTAATTTTAAAATTCTGTCCTTCATCAACACTATTTTTCGGTGGTTCCTTTTTTTGGGCGCAACCACTAATGAGCGAGAAAAGCAAGATGGAAACGAGAAAAACACACCTTTTTGTCATAACAAATCTATTGAATGATGAAATTAGGGCTTTATTTAAAACATTCCGCAAAAATTGGGAACGGTTTAATTCGGCTACGTTTGTAATTGTGTAAATTTATAAACGACTGAATAAACTACTACCAAAAAATTATGGAACATATCGTCATTATTGGAAACGGCATTGCGGGAGTTACCGCAGCCCGTCACATCCGAAAACTTTCCGAAAAAAAGATAACCATAATTTCTGCCGAAACAGACCATTTCTTTTCCCGCACAGCATTAATGTATGTCTATATGGGCCATATGCGCTGGCGCGATATTGAACCTTATGAAAGTTGGTTTTGGGAAAAAAATCAATTGGAGCTTAAAAACGCCTATGTAGAAACTGTTGATACCGACACCAAAACCCTATATTTTAAAAATGGGGGCAGTTTAAGTTATGACAAACTTATTATAGCCACAGGCTCGGTTACTAATACCTTTGGATGGGAAGGCTTGGAATTGAACGGGGTGCAAGGCCTAATTACCAAACAGGATTTGGAGAAGCTCGAAAAGAATGCTCCCAATAATAAAGTTTGCCCACGGGCAGTAATTATTGGTGGTGGCTTAATTGGGGTTGAAATGGCCGAAATGCTCCGAACCCGAAATATTGAAGTAACCATGCTAGTACGCGAAGATGCTTTTTGGACCAACGTTTTACCATTGCCTGAGGCCCAAATGCTTTCCAGGCATATAGCATCGCACGGGGTAGACCTTAGTCACAATACGGAACTCGATAAAATTGTTGGGGATGCTGATGGCAATGTGAAATCAGTAATCACCAATACAGGCGAAGAAATTCTGTGCAATGTTGTTGGTATAACTACTGGCGTAAAACCCAATATTTCGTTTTTGAAAAATTCAAAAATAGAAACCAATCGAGGTGTTTTGGTCAATAGAAAGCTTGAAACTAATATTGAAGGCGTATATGCCATAGGCGATTGTGCCCAGCAGCGCGAACCCATTGGCAATAGGCCACCGATTGAGGCGGTTTGGTATACAGGAAGAATGATGGGCGAAGCCTTAGCCCTGACCATCTGTGGCAATCCTTTTGAATATGCCCCCGGCAATTGGTTTAATAGTGCCAAGTTTTTTGATATAGAATATCAAACTTACGGCTGGGTTTTTTCGGCAGAAAGAAGAAAGGAGTATGAAGAACAATTCCATTGGAAATGCAGTAGCGACCTTCGCTGCGTAACTATTTCATATAAAAAGGACTCAAATGAATTTTTGGGAATCAATACCTTCGGAATTAGAATGAAACAGGAAGTTTTTGACAGATGGCTGAATGAAAACCGAAGTGTAGATTATGTAGTTCAAAACCTAAAGCAAGCCAATTTTGATCCTGAGTTTTTTAAAAGGTATGAAAAGGAGATATTACGCGAGTATACATTAACTGCTAAATCGACAAATACAGTCTAAAACCCCAAAGGTCTTGGAGACCTTTGGGGTTTAGCATAAATGATTGATATGATTTACGAACCACTTAGATCTGAACAATATTATCATATTTACAATCGCGGTAATAACGGGGAAGATATTTTTATGGAGGATCAAAATTATGTTTATTTCTTGGCTTTACTTAAAAAACATATTATTCCTGTTGCATATATTTTAAGTTATTGTTTACTTAAAAACCATTTTCATTTATTGATAAACACTAAAAAGCTAGAAGATAAAAATATTTCACAGGCTTTCTCTAATTTCTTTAATGCGTATGCAAAGGCTATTAATAAAAAATATGGAAGAAGAGGTAGTTTGTTCCAAAGAAAATTTAAAAGAATAAAGGTCGACCAGGAAGATTATTTAAGAAAACTGATAGTTTATATTAATTTGAACCCTGTACATCACGGATTTTGTGACCATTATGAAAAGTACATATATTCTTCGTTCAAGGGTTTAATCTCTGAAAAGCCTACATCTCTAGAAAGAGCATTTGTGATTGACTTATTTGAAAACAAAGAAAATTTTAAATATTCATTAGATTTAAGAAAGTGTGATATGGAAAACCAAGATTTCTATTTAGAATAGGTTTCCAAACCCCAAAGGTTTTAAAAACCTTTGGGGTTTAAATTAATCAGTAACAATATAACTTATGAGCACCGTTCAAAGAAATATGTCCCTTACCGGCGAGCCGCCCAAGACCATCAATACCCAGCAAAAAATAGCTTCCGCCATTGGTATAATTGGGTTGGCAATTCTTTTTCTCGCTCTGTTTAACCTGAATTTTCCCAACAAAACTTTATGGTTAAGCGCCTCATTGGGAATGATGGGCATTGGCATCGTTTGGTTTTCAATTGCAGCCTATGCAAACACTCACGAGGGTATAAAAAATGACGGCGTATATTTTAAATCGCTAACATCAAAAGGTTTTTGGGCGTGGATTCTTGGTATTTTGCTCACTTTATTTTACGTGGTGCTGTATTGGTTTCCGCAGTATTTGGGGCTGGTCCAGGACGGAGATAATAAGGGCCTTATCTCTCTATTCGACCCATTAAGCAGATTGTTGAGCGGGCAACCTGCCAGCCAATGGTTTGTTTATGGTACCTTATATACGCTCGCTATTTTAGCTTTCGGTTTCAAGTTTATTTTAAAATATCGTCATAACAATTACGAAAAACTGCGTACCTATTCAGTCATGTTCTTTCAACTTGGTTTTGCATTTTTAATTCCCGAATTGATGCAGCGGTTAAACAGCGAAAGTTTTTCCCTTCCCTATTACGACCTAAAAAATATCTGGCCGCTTAATTATTACAATTTTGAGCAATACCGGGTAGACGACTTTATTTCAGCAGGCGATATTGGTCTGGCGCTCTTAATTTTCGGCATTGCATCTATCTTCATAATTACCCCAATATTAACCTACAAGTACGGAAAACGTTGGTACTGCTCTTGGGTTTGTGGCTGCGGAGGCTTAGCCGAAACCGCCGGTGATCCGTTCCGACATTTAAGCGACAAAAGCCAGATGGCATGGAAAGTGGAGCGATGGGTAATCCACAGTGTTTTGGTTTTTGTGGTTTTAATGACAACCGCGGTAGTGTATTCCTATTTAGGCGACGACAGTTCAAAATACTGGCTTACAAAAAACACTTTTTTAATATCGGTGGCGGTGCTCTTAACCTTGGTTTTTGCCGGAACTTGGATTTTTAAAAGGGAAGAATTGCAAAAAGACGCCCGTCTGGGTGCAATCGGCTATTTTGTAATTATTATTTCCTTAATTGGGCTACATTATTTTTCAGGAACAACTTTATTTCTCTTTGATGCCGAAACCCTTCGCCAAACATATGGATTTCTTATTGGGGCAGTTTTTAGTGGGGTAATAGGCGTGGGCTTTTACCCTATTTTCGGCAGCAGGGTTTGGTGCAGATTTGGTTGCCCCATGGCCGCAATTCTAGGCTTTCAGCAACGCTTGTTTTCAAAATTTAGAATTACCACCAATGGCGGACAATGCATTAGCTGTGGTAATTGCTCCACTTATTGCGAAATGGGAATAGACGTTCGCGCCTATGCCCAGAAAGGTGAGAATATTGTGCGTTCCAGTTGTGTAGGTTGCGGAATCTGCTCTGCCGTTTGTCCGCGTGGGGTTTTAAAATTGGAAAATGGACCCCTAGAAAAACGTATTAACAGCAACGAAATACTACTTGGCAACGATGTAGATTTAATGAATTACGTAAACAAGTAGTCCGGAAAATGGCTATTAGCAGTATAAACCTGTTAGTTTTGAAGATTGGCCGCGTCCAACATAGTTGTTAATTTCGTGCTTGTATTAATCCCCCAGTTTTTAATGAATAAATTAATTAAAGTAATTATTCCCGCATATAACGAAGAAGCTTCTATTGGGAAAGTAATTGCTGAAATTCCTTCAATAGTTTCAGAAATTATTGTGGTAAACAACAATTCTTCAGACGGTACAGCAGCTGTAGCTAAA
>CAXBDO010000136.1:0-6537 GCA_963974165.1 uncultured Aequorivita sp. | reverse complement strand
CCCCTACTTTTAAAATCCTTAAGCGTAATCTTCCGGGTCCGTATACTTTTATTCTTCCTGGCAATAATAATTTACCAACGGTTTTTAAAAAGAAAAAGGAAGTAGGAATTCGGGTACCTAATAATGCCATTACTTTAGCTATAGTACGCGAACTTGGCAATCCTATAATTTCTACATCCATAAAGGATGAAGATGAGGTAATTGAATATACCACAGACCCTGAGCTTATTTTAGAGAAATGGGACAATTTGGTAGATTTGGTTATAGACGGTGGCTATGGCGGCAATATAGCCTCAACAATTATAGACCTAACCGGGCAAGAACCTGTTGTTGTACGTGAAGGAAAAGGCAGTGTAGAATTGTAAATTTTCCACGCTTCTCCTTTTTCTCTTTTTTTGAAATCTGCCGCTTATTTTTTCAATAAATGTTTTAGGCCGCGATAGAGATTTTGTTCCAGTATATCCATTTCGCCATCGGCAAGAAATAATTTTTTGATGCTTTGGAAAGCTTCATCTATTTCTTCCTTCGAAAAATTTAGGCTCTCTATGGTAGCATTTAATTTCTGGATTTGTTGGTAATCGTTATCCTCATCAAATTCCTTCCGGATTTTATGATATTTTTCCTCACCAACCCGTGCCTTTATATATTCCTTTTCTTCCTTTGAAACATTGAAGTCTGCGTGGGCGCAGTATAACAGCATATATGCCTTTAGTTCTTCTTGGGTCCAGTTTGTGGTGAAATCGTCCATAAAATATTGAAGTTTATTTTGTTCGTGTATACAAGATACAAAAAGCCCTGTGAATTTTGAACAGATATAAAAAACAAAAAACCCGGTCTGTTGAGACCGGGTTCTTTTATTTTTAAAGCTTCAGAAATTACTTTCCAGCTTCAAGATTTTTCATTTCTTTTTCAATCATATCGTAGAATTGGTCAATCTTAGGAAGAACCAAGATACGAGTACGTCTGTTTGTAGCTCTGTTTTCAGCAGTAGTGTTAGGTACCAATGGCACGTAATCTGCACGACCTGCAGCAACCAAACGAGATGGCGCTACACCAAGTTTTTGTAATTCACGTACAATTGCAGTAGCTCTTTTTACACTTAAGTCCCAGTTGTCTAACAACAATCCGTTGCTGTAAGGAACGTTATCTGTGTGACCTTCAACCATTGCTTCAAATTCAGGTTTTCCGTTGATTACTTTTGCAACTTTACCTAAAATTTCGGTAGCTCTACCTGAAATCTGGTAGCTTCCGCTCTTGAAGATAACTTTGTCTGAAAGAGAAATATAAACCACTCCTTTTTCAACATTTACTTCAATATCTGGATCGTTAACACCAACTTCGCGCTTCAAGCTTGTAACAAGTGCAAGGGTTACACTGTCCTTTTTGTTAAGGGCATCTTGTAAACGTGTAATTTTAAGATCTTTTTCCTTTAGGCTTTCCAAAGATTTTTCAAGGTTTGTTGCACCTTTAGAAGTTAGCATTGTAAGGTCTTTTGAACTTTGAATAAGATCAGCATTGGTCTTTTTCATATCGGCCAAACGCTCTTCAAGTTCTTTTGCGCGAGCAGTAGAAGCAGCTCTTTCAGCAAGACAGTCGTTAAGTTTAACAGTTGCGGTGTTTAGCAAATCTTGCGTATTCTGTTGTTTTTTTTCAAGCTCGGCGTATTTCTTGCTCGATACACAAGAAGTAAAAGCCAGACTTGAACATACAGCTAAAATCAATAGTTTTTTCATAATTCTTTAAGTTGTTTAATTGTTAAGATAATAAGTTGGGTTATCAAATTGTAGACCAAAATTATTAAAATAGCCACTACTCTGAAAACGATTAACAATACTTTATGCTATAGGCTGGTATACAATTTATTTTTAAGTATAAAGTATTGATATACAATAGATTTCTTGGCGAAGTATTTTTTTGAAGAAGCGTATTTTTTTCGCTTCTGAAGAAATTTTGGTGCCAATAAATAAAAGCTAAGATGGGCATTTATTATAGCGACGAAATGCTTGGGTTTGCCCGATAACAAAAATTGAAATGCAGCAAGCGAATCCAATAACATTCTAACGAAAATTGCCCAAAAAGCTTTAAAGCCCTTTACATTTTTTAGTAGGTTTAAAAGTGAATTTCTAAAATTATAAAAAGTCTTTTTCGGATTCAAGCTTTCCAGAGTTGCACCGCCCACGTGGTACACTGACGACGCGCCAACATATATAATTTTTCCGCCATTGGTTTGTAAACGCCAGCATAAATCAATCTCTTCTTGATGGGCAAAATAATCCTCATCCAAACCGCCGGCTTCCCAAAATGCTGCAGCTTTCACAAACATACAGGCACCTGAGGCCCAAAAAATTTGTTTAATGTCATTGTATTGCCCCTTATCTTTTTCCAAGGTATTGAAAATTCTCCCCCGGCAATAAGGGTAGCCATATTTATCTAAAAAACCTCCAGCTGCACCGGCGTATTCAAAATAATCCCTGTTCTTAAAATCGAGAATTTTTGGCTGGGCGGCAACAATGGAATTATCTTTATTAAATTCTGAAACAATGGGTTGCAACCAATTTTCCGTTACTTCAACATCACTATTAAGTAATACAAATATTTCCTCAGCTAGATTTTTTAAGGCGTCGTTATAACCTTTGGCATAGCCGCCGTTTACCTCATTTCGGATTATTTTTACCGAAGGAAAATTATTGGAAACAAACAAGACAGAATCATCTGTTGAAGCATTATCGGCCACATAAACGGTAGCTTCGGCAGAAAACTTAACGATAGATGGCAGAAATTTTTCAAGCAAACTTCTTCCATTCCAATTCAATATAACTACGGCTACTTTCACGCTGCAAAGATAGATTTTTGAAGGTTCTTTTCGGGCTTCATTTATAATTTGGAATGTCCTTTAGGAAAATATAGCGCTCATTATCGAAATCCATTTCACAGAAGTAATGCTCCAGGCCATTGGTAACCATTAACAATTCTGCTTTTAAAGCGAGGTTGTACCGCGCAATTTGGTCGAAAGTTAATTGTACAATAGGTATAACGGGAGCTTTGCACTCCACAATTAAAAAGATGCTTCCGTCATTATTGAAAACAACCACGTCATAACGCTTTACAGTGTTGTTAAGCTTTAATTGTTTTTCAACGTTTATAAGGCTTTTCGGGTATTTTTTTTCATTCAGAAGAAATTGGACAACGTGCAATCTAACCCATTCTTCGGGCGTAAGAACCACGAATTTTTTTCTTATTTCATCAAAAACCAACGTTTTATTTTCGCTACTTTTGAAGCGGAAGGAATATTCTGGAAAGTTCAGTTTCTGCATAGAACAAATATCATTGAAATTTCAAAAAACCAGTATCAAATTTCAAAAAATAACCATCAACCAATAACCTTAAACTTGAAACTTGAAACCTGAAACCTGAAACTTGAAACTCGAAATAATTGTTTTCCCATTAAACCCAAAAACTCTTAAACTTTTTCATGCCGCTCGACAAAGTAAAATCCATTATTAGCGATATTAAAGCCGGAAAAACGAAACCCATCTATTTCTTGATGGGCGAGGAGCCGTACTATATTGACGGCATCTCGAAATATATTGAAGATACTGTACTTTCGGAAGAGGAAAAAGGGTTTAACCAGATGGTGCTTTATGGGCGCGATGTTTCGGTAGACGATATTATCAGTAACGCAAAGCGCTACCCGATGATGGCCGACAAACAGGTTGTTATCGTAAAGGAAGCCCAAGACCTGTCGCGCACTATTGAGAATTTAGCTGCCTATGCTGAAAATCCGCAGCCCACAACTATTTTGGTGCTTTGCTATAAGTATAAAACTCTGGATAAACGCAAAAAATTGGCAAAAGCGGTTGCCAAAACAGGTGTTGTTTTTGAAAGCAAAAAACTTTATGAAAATCAAGTGCCAGATTGGATAAAACGAGTTTTGGCTGGCAAAGGGTATACTATTACTCCTAAAGCCGCTCAAATGCTGGTTGAATTTTTGGGGAACGATTTAAGCAAAGTAAACAATGAGCTGGAAAAGCTGCAGCTCATCCTTAAGCCCGGCGAGCAAATTACGCCACAAATAGTTGAAGAAAATATAGGAATAAGTAAGGATTTCAACAATTTTGAACTTCAAAATGCCATTGGTAGTAAGGATATAAAAAAAGCTTTTGCCATTATTCAATACTTTGCGCAAAACCCGAAAAACAATCCATTAGTTATGACGGTTGCCTTGCTGTACGGATTCTTTTCAAAGCTGCTGAAATACCACGCTCTTTCAAATAAAGGCGAAGCGGCAAAGGCATTGGGGGTTAATCCATATTTCGTGAAAGATTACCAAACCGCGGCCCGCAATTACCCAATGAAAAAGGTGAGCGCTATAATTTCCGCTATCCGCGAAATAGATATGAAGAGCAAGGGAGTAGGCGCTGCCAATATTTCGCAAGGCGATTTGTTGAAGGAATTGCTCGTGAAGATTTTCAATTAATGTTTTTCTATACCTAAAACGGGAAATAGAAATTACTTCATTTCTGCCACTACAAAATTATTTTCGATCTATCGAATATTTTCCCGGGCCCAAAAGTGCTATGGCCGTAAAGCCAAGAAGAAAAAGTATCGCTTTTTCCTTGGTGCCAAAGGGGTCGGCGCCGTGAACAATAAAAGCGGCAACTGCCATAGTGACAATTACAGGTATTGCAGACAATCTAGTTTTAAAACCAATAATTACAAAGATTGGAAAAACTACTTCGCAAAGTATTGCTAATATTAATGTAGCCGGTTCGCCTATGCCAATGGGGTCGCCAAAAGAAAAATCGCCCGAAAGCATTTTCATCAGTTTCGGGAAACCGTGGGTTAGCATTATTCCGCCAAAACCTACACGAAGCAGGAGCAGGCCTATATTAGAGCAAGTAGCATTATTCATTATAGATTCATTTTAAGATTTAATAAGCGAATATAGGAAAACAATCCATCTTCTTATTTAATGGTAACCAATTCAAAAAATTGGTATAGCCTTTTTTTAAAATGTATTTTTGCCAATCTAAAAAATTGTGATGATAAAAATCAAACCTTGGATAGCTGCCGCTAGATTGCGAACGCTTCCGCTTTCTGTTTCGGGGATAATCATTGGTGCATCTTTTGGAAACTTTGATTCGCTATTTGAGAAACCATTTATGTGTTGTTTTGGATGTACTGCCGTTTGGCAGTCCAGTCTCTTTTGGCTCGCTATTTTGGTGACGGTTGGTTTTCAGGTGCTTTCAAATTTTGCGAATGATTATGGCGACGGAGTTCGTGGAACAGATGCAAAAAGGGAAGGCGAAAGGCGTATGGTAGCTTCGGGAATAATTTCACCTAAACAGATGAAAATTGGCATGTTTGTTACTGGAATCATTACGTTCTTTTTGGCCACACTTTTAATTTTTATGGCTTTTGGCAACCAAAATTTTATTATTTCATTTGTGTTTTTTAACCTCACCATTGTATCCATAATCGCTGCGGTGAAATATACGGTCGGGAAAAATGCCTACGGTTATTCAGGATTAGGCGATGTTTTTGTATTCCTGTTTTTTGGGTTTTTAAGCGTTTTGGGCAGCTATTATTTATATACCCACAACATTAATTTACAACTACTTCTTCCAGCAATTTCAATTGGTTGTTTTAGCACGGCAGTTTTAAATTTAAACAATATGCGCGATATTGAAAACGATGCCGCCGCTGGTAAAAATACCTTAGTAGTAAAACTGGGCAGCCAGAAATCGAAACGTTACCATGCTATTTTATTAATATTCGGAATGCTTTGCGCAATTATTTTCACTGCTATAAATTACCGCGAACCATTGCAGTTTGTTTATTTAATTGCTTTTATCCCTTTTCTGCTGAATATAAAAACTGTTTTTAAAAACAAATCCCCGATGTTGCTCGATAGCGAATTAAAAAAGGTAGCGCTCAGCACTTTTTTGTTTGCGATCTTGTTTAGTATATTTATGTGATTAAAAAAAAGACGATGAAAATTACATTTTACGGGCAAAACTGCCTAGGCATAGAAATTAAAGGAAAATATATTTTGGTCGATCCTTTTATTAGCGGGAACGAGCTTGCAAAAGATAAAATTGATATAGCCGAATTAAAGGCAGATTATATTTTATTAACCCACGCCCATCAAGACCACACTTTGGATGCAGAGGAAATAGCAAAAAATACTGGCGCTGTTATCGTCAGTAACTTTGAAATTGCAAACCATTACGAAGCAAAAGGAATAGAAGTACACCCAATGAACCACGGCGGAAGTTGGAAGTTTGAGTTTGGAAAGGTGAAATATGTAAATGCTATCCACACAAGTTCGTTTCCAGATGGTAGCTATGGCGGCCAACCCGGCGGATTTGTGATTGAAGGCGAGCATAAAAACATCTATATTGCCGGCGATACCGCATTAACGATGGATATGAAACTCATCCCGTTGCAAACAAAATTGGATTTAGCAATACTACCCATAGGCGATAATTTTACAATGGGCGTAGAAGACGCCATCATTGCAAGCGATTTTGTGCA
>CAXBDO010000135.1:0-6553 GCA_963974165.1 uncultured Aequorivita sp. | reverse complement strand
AAGATCGGCATCTGCCCTATTTGCTATAGCGGCACGTTCGCGGAGTTCAATAAAAACATCGGTTTTGCGGGTATAGATAACTCTAACATTTGGGAGCTTTTCCAACTCAGCCCCTACTTGCAGAACAATATTCAACGATATTTCAGATTCTTTATACCCATTGCCCTTATTACCGTGATCGTGGCCTCCGTGGCCAGCATCCAATACAATTACAAATGGTTTTGTGGGGTTTTCTGCCGCTGAAAAAGTAGCGGGAAGAACCAAAACTGCTACTAGTAATACGAAAGAATAAAAGGTTTTGAACTGCATATAGGTGTTAACGATTGTTATTATTGATTATTATTTTAAAATTTGACAGTTTGAAAGAGGCGCGCTTATTATTTCTTCCCATCTATTTTGTTAAGGGTGTTTTTTTGTCTGCTTCCAAGCTTTCGTTTTTTGAAAGTTTCAAGTCTCAATTGGGTGTGATTTCTTTTTCTCAAAAATCTCAATTAAAAAAACGTACCCGAAAAAATATGTTTATTTTTGACCGTTTCAAATACTGAGCCAAATCTACAAAATAATAGCATCAGCGCATTGCAGACCAACAGGCATTACTTAACAATTTTCTTAACACTACTGCTACTTTGCAGCACTGTTTTACATGCGCAGGACCTTCCGCCCAAAAACGAGGCTAATATTCCTATTATCAGTAAAGAAGACACTATTTCCCTGAACATTAAATCAATTGCCGACGAGTCTTCCGAGCGCGCGAAAGACACTGTAAAGGTAGATTCCATAAAGCCGCCCAAGGAAACTCTTACAGATATTGTAGATTATTATGGCGAAGATTATGTTTTTCTGAATAGAAAGGAAAACAAAGTATATATGTACAACAAGGCCTATATAATTTATGGCGATATGCGTATAGATGCGGGCCTAATAATATTAGACTACAACAAAAATGAAGTTTGCGCCAAGGGAATAGACAGCGCCGGCGTTTACAGCCAGCGCCCCATTTTTGTTCAGGCTAATAATAAAGTGGAACCAGATTCTATTCGATATAATTTTAATTCGGAAAAGGCCTTGGTCTATAATAGCCGTACGGAACAAAACGGGTTTAGGGTTATTGCTGAAGTTACCAAAAAAGTAAACGATTCTGTAGTATACTTAAGAAATGTAAAGTTTACTACTTCAAAAAATATAGACGATCCAGAATATTATTTCTATACCCGAAAAGCGAAATTTGTACCCAAGAAGAAAATCGTAACGGGCCTAACCAATATGTATATTGCTGATGTTCCCACCCCTGTGGGCTTGCCATTTGCATACTTTCCCTTAACCGAAGATCGCACTTCCGGTTTTATTATTCCTTCTTTTGGAGACAATAACAGCCGCGGATTCTTTTTGCAAAATGGCGGATATTACTTCGCAATCAATGATTATTTGGACCTAAGTATTTTGGGCGATTATTACACCAACGGTAGTTATGCGCTGCGGGGAGAAACTTCCTATTCGGTACGTTATAAATTTAAGGGCAATGTAAGTGCGCGCTTTGAAAAGCTGGTGGAGGAAGAAAGAGGTTTCCCTAACTTTAGCGAAAGCAGTATCTATAATATTAGATGGTCGCATTCACAGGATACTAAAAGCAGCCCAAATTCACGCTTTTCGGCCTCTGTAAATATTGGTAGTAGCAAATATTTTTCAGAATCAATCAATCAAACAAACAATGCCAGCGCCTTGGTGAATACCTTGAGTTCTTCTATTTCCTATTCAAAGACTTTCGAGGGCGAACCGCAGGTTAACTTATCTGTGGCTGCTACGCATTCGCAGAATACCAATACTGAGGTTATTTCTATGTCGTTGCCCAATCTCAACGCCAGTGTTTCCAGAATCTATCCGTTTGCACCAAAAGATGGAACCAAGAATGGCATAATTGAAAATATAAACTTTCAATACGATGTTACTGCCGAAAATAGAATTGTAACTACAGATTCGCTTTTCTTTAAACCAGAAATGTTTAACGAGGCTCAAATTGGCGCCCAGCACAGCATTCCGCTGACTACCAATTTTAAAGTTTTAAAATATTTAAGTGCTTCCGTTGGAACCAATTTTAGGGAAACTTGGGTTTTAAAAAGCACCCGCAAATGGTATGATGCCAGTATCAACGATGGCGATGGGGGAATTGTTCAGGATACGGTTGCCGGATTTGAGAGCTATAGAACTTATAATTTTTCAACCAGTCTGGGAACCACGCTTTATGGCCTTTTCAACTTCGGAAATGATAAAAAAATACAGGCACTTCGCCATGTAGTACGCCCCTCTATTAGCTATAATATAAACCCGGCGTTTGATCAATATTACGACGAATTTATAATTCCTGCAACTGCAGACGAAGCCGCACAAGTGGTAGAATATTCACGTTTTGAAAATACCCTTTACGGTGCCCCTGGAAAAGTTTATTCAAGCAGCATAGGAATGTCGCTTAGCAATACCCTGGAAGCTAAAATGCGCGATCGGGATACTACTGCCGTAGAACCCAAGAAAGTTACATTGTTGAATAACTTAAATTTTTCAACTGCCTATAATCTTGCGGGCGATTCGTTACAATGGAGCCCATTACAATTTACCGGAAGCATTCCAATAATTCCAAAGTTGGATTTCAACTTCAGCGGAAGTTTGGATCCGTATGCCTTAGATAACAGCAACAATAAAATAGATGTTTTTAATATTGATAACGGCGGCAGTCTTTTTCGCCTTACCAATGCTAACATAAGTATAAATTACTCCTTTTCCAGCAAAGACTTTGATGGCAGCGATAGGAAAGATTTGGACAGAATTGACAATGAAACCTTCAGAAATGGTGGCCGTCCCGATGATCTTTTTGGAGAAGCAACCGATATTTATGACGGGCAAATTTATAAGGAAGATGAGGATGATGAGGATAAAACAAATGTGGAGTGGTATAACTATAAAATACCGTGGGATATGCGCTTGGCATATACCATAACCTATGGCAACAGCCAACGCCAAAATGAAATTGTAAGCCAATCTTTAATGGTTAGCAGTAATTTGGAGCTTGCGCCCAGATGGACGGTAGGAGTTTCATCGGGCTATGATTTTAAAAATAACGGAGTTACGCTTACCCAATTTAGATTTCAACGCGATTTGGAAAGCTGGCAACTCAGTTTTAACTGGACCCCTATTGGCAGTATAAATACCGCTTGGTACTTTTTTATTGGTATAAAATCGTCCGTACTTAGCGATATTAAATACGATAAGCGCAGGGAAAGCGATAAGGGTTTATAAATATAGCTTTAGTTCAAAGCTTAAAGCTTAAGATTTTTTAATTCCATAACGTAATCATCAATTAATTTTTAATATGAAAACCATAATTACTACTACCAACGCCCCCGCTCCTATTGGCCCGTATAATCAGGCTATTTTAAACGGAAATATGCTGTATACTTCTGGCCAGATTGCAATAGACCCAAAAACGGGTAACTTAATGACAGAAAACATTAAGAGTGAGACCAAATTGGTTATGGAAAATTTAAAGGCAATCCTAACCGAAGCGGGAATGACTTTTGAAAATGTTTGGAAATCATCTATCTTCATTAGCGATATGAATAATTTCGCAGCCATTAACGAGGTGTATGCAACCTATTTTAATGAAGCTACTGCCCCAGCCCGCGAAACCGTTGAAGTAGCCAATCTTCCAAAATTTGTAAATGTTGAAATCTCGGTGATTGCTTCATTTTAATCAATTTTATTCATAAGTCTTTTACTTTAGAATGAAAAATTCCGTCCAACTTGCAAATAGATTTAGGGAAGTTCTTTTGGATGGAAAATGGGTAGCCAATACCAATTACAAAGAATTACTTTCAGAAATTGGTTGGCAACAGGCTACCAAACGAGTAACAACTTTGAACACTATAGCTGCAATTACTGCGCACATCAATTACTATCTTGAAGGAGTTCTAAATGTATTTGAGGGCGGCAATTTGGAAATCCACGATAAATATAGTTTTGATTTTCCGCCGCTTCAATCTGAGGAAGCTTGGAATGAACTTCGTTCACGTCTTTTTGCAAATGCCGAAAATTTCGCGGTGCACATTGAATCACATTCAGATACGGATTTAGACGAAATATTCGTAGACCCAAAGTATGGCACCTATGCCCGAAATATTGAAGGAATGATAGAACATTGCTACTATCACCTTGGGCAGATTTCATTATTAAATAAACTCACCCAAGAGTAATTTCAATTATACATTAAATCCCCCTCTTGAGCTAAAACTTTCATTTCTAGTTTCATTTTTAAACGGGCTAAATTAATTCGCCCATTAACTTCTCTCCTTATTTTTTTACCCTGAAATTCAGCTAGATATAACTCTATTTAGCTATATTTGGGTCTCCCCACTTTATACAAAGTTTAAAAAGAAGTATGCACCTCGCCCCTGTGCATTACGCTATTAATTTCCTCAATTTTAAATATTGCAACTAAAAACAGAACTCCGTTTATTAACCATGTAATATACCCGTATGCGAAGAAATTTAAAGTCCAGCCGAATGCTATCTTTCCATAAAATATTGCTGCTTACATTATTGGTTTTATCTACTGCAGGATGTAGCAAAAATCTGCTTCTATCCTCTCCTTTGGCCGTTACTCCAGATTACTTGGAACATAATTCATTTATAGCCAAAAAAGCATTTGTTTTAAAAGATAATGACCTAGCATTTGCATCGAAGATTGATCTAATAAAAAACTCGAAAAAAGAATTACGGTTGATATATTATATCTACGATCTGGATGAAACTACGGCGTATATGACCCATGCACTCTTGGAAAAAATTAAGGCCGATAAAGATTTTAGGGTAAAACTGTTGATAGACTACCACTGGAATTACAAAAACCTAGATTTTTTTAGATGGATGGAAAACCAACAACCTAATGGCATACAGCAAATTGAAGTTCGTTTTTATAACCGACCTGCGGTTTCGGTAATAAAGTTTGCCGAATTTATGACTATTGGCTGCGCCGGAGATAAAATTGGGGTTCAGGAAAATACGCCGAATTGCGCTGAAGAAAAATCCAATTATGTGAATAAATACAATAATTTATTGCTGAAGGAAGCCGAAAAAGAAATGAGTCTGGAAGCCAAAATTTTCTTGGCTGGTTTCTATTCCAAGGATCCGAATGGCCTATTGTTTGCTACCCAGTTAGGTTATGCAAGGGAACTGCAGGCAATGGCCGAAAGTACCCAAGCTACCCCTGTAATGACAGAGGCTGTAAAAGATAATTTGAAAAAGGTAATGGCCCTATACTGGAAAGCTAAAACGGGTAATAACGCCCAAAAAATACAGGCGCAAATTCAACTTTCTATAATTGGGTTGTTTTACGGCAACCAACTAAAACCTTTCTTGAACGGGTTGGAAACAATATTACCTTTTTCAGTAAAAGATGCCAATGGTAGCGCTATGATGGCAAATAGGGAAATGGATTATGTTACAGATTATACCCACCACAAATTAATTTTAGCCGATAAGGAAGTGGCCCAATTGGGTGGCCGCAATTGTGCAAATGCCTACCATATGCATCCCAATGCGCTTGAGAAAAAGTATATTTTCATGGACACCGATGTGTATATGCACTTAGATGAAACAGGTGGGAATATTTTACAGGAAAATTTTGATGAGCTTTGGAATTATTCAAAAATGGTTGCTAATACTGCCGATATTGAAAGGCACGCTCCTATTGGCTATTTATACCTAATTAACAAAGCTACAACAATGGCGGCAGCGGCTTGCCCAGAAAATCTGAACGACCTTGAAAAACAAGGTTGCGCCCTTCAAATTTTTATGCAATTGCTTAACTCGGGAACTGAAATTTTAGTGGCCGAAAAACAAATGGAATGGGGCGAAAAATACGAAGCCTATTTAAATTCATATCAAGAAAATTATTTAGAGAAAAATGTAAATGGGAAAAATTGGACAAGTTTGGATATGCTTTTCAACTCCAATAACGGCTTTGTTCAAAATGTAAAATTCAATAATACTTTGCACACGGTTAACGCCATTCCGATGAAAAACCAAAAGATGTTCTATGTGCAAAATGTGCCCTACGATTTAAGTATTCTTCAAAGAGGAAGATTAAAAAATAGAAAGTTCGGCGCAGAATATGGGAAGGAATTAGAGCACGGAAAAATGATCCAAAAAATATGGGAAGATGCATTTATGGCAGCTTGTGCAGAAAGTAACACTACCAATAAACCCGTAGAAGTAATTATCCACCAAGGCTATTTTTCGCCTTCGGAAGGGGTTGTACACGCAATGAATATGCTTATGGACAAAAATATCTGCCCTAACGTAAAACTGAAAATATATACAAACTCAATAGGTTCCACAGATTTAACTCCCATAAACTTTATTGGCAGAAGGCAAATGCAATATCTTCTTCAGAAAAATAAAGAATTCAATACCGATAGATTTGAATATTTTGAATACAGCAAGGAAAGATTGACCCAAGAGGTAGCAGACAATTTTCCTTTAGAAAATAACGTTCAAGGAGTAG
>CAXBDO010000134.1:0-6558 GCA_963974165.1 uncultured Aequorivita sp. | reverse complement strand
TATTCCATAATCTTGCACCAAATTGCAGCTATTCGCATTGTAAATTTCCAACTTGCCATTTACCACGGTAGCGGTAATGCCCGGCATTAAATTTTCGCCAGTTTCTATCCTAACTTTCTGCTCGCTGCCCTGCTCTATAAAAAGTTTAATGCGGTCCCAAACCAAAATCTTGGTGAAGGGAGGTACCGTAACTTCCTGCACTACAATATCTCCTGCAGTTTGCACGCAGTCCCAGCTTTTATCGGAACTGCATCCTAAAAAAAGCACCAATATTACAATGTAAAGTATTTTTTTCATAGTATTTATTTCTGAAAAACTTCAGAATAGTTATAATCGGTAGCCAATACCAAATTCTACAGCCTCTGCCTTCGCCCAATGGGCGTGCACAGTTATGGCCGCGAAGACAGTATCGTCAAAAAAGTATCTTTTTAATCCTAATCTATTGTAAACCCTATTTTCAAATTCGAAAGGATAATATACATAATACCCCAATTGCGATACAAAAGCCACCTTATTGAAACGCCACTCATGCCCAGCAAATAGGCCAACCCGCTTATAATCTTCGTCGCCCGTTAGTCCGTCCTCGGGGTAGGCGATAGAGCGGTAATTTATTAATTCCTTTAAAAATATTGAATAAAAAACATCTACCCCTGCCGTAAAGGTGCTTTTATAATTAATGCGTTTATCTACAAAAGCTGAAACTACTATAAAAGGTTCCTGCCCCAGCCCTACTACATCGCTTTCATTCACGCCACTTCTAATGGCGAGGTTATATTTAAAACGTTCAGAATGGGTTTTGCTTAGGGAATCTTCCTGTTTTATAAACTCCGGAAATTCTTTATGGTCCAAAAGATAGCTTACCCCGGCGTTTAAGGCCAAGGTATTGGTACTGTTATTGGGAGCCTTAAAATTTGCATTGCTGTAATGTATTACTGTAAACCCTGCATGAACCCCTAGACCTTTCCAAATATTTTCGCGTACAAAGTTTACCTTTAAAAAGGTTGAGCTCAAAAAATTGGTGCCGTAAGCATTGTTTTCAATATTTTTAATAGGGTCGAAAGGATTGGTAACATACGCTACACCTTGCCCCACACGAACCATTAAATGGCGTTTTAAAAAGTAGAAATTGAAATGGCCGTAAGCTCCGAATGCCTCTTCCAAAAACTCGTTGTGCAAATCTTGGTAGGCAACCGTAAATCCCCAATCTGGATAATTATAGCGTCGTTCCCACTCGTTAAAGCCGTAGGTTTTTTTATTGTATGTAAAAATAAAACCGGTTGGGTGACCCGTTATTAGATGTTGAATATCTGGATTATGCTCTAAAATAGAACCGTAGAAAAAATCGGCTTCCAATGAAATGGGCTCTAATTCCTCTTCTTGGGAGAAAAGTGGAAAGCAAAAAAGTAATGCTATAAAAAATGGTAGTAGGTGCTTCATTATTTTTTCAACGGTCGTAAAGATAAACTAATCCTGAAATAATAAGCTGCCTGAAAATAATTCTTTTACAGCCACCAATGGCGGTCATTTCATCTAAATTTTCCCAAATCAGTAACGATAAAATTTTAGAAAATCTGTGAAGCAATTTCTTTAATATTACTGCTTTTCCCCATAGAATAATAGTGCAGAAATGGCACACCGGCCTTCACCAATTCTTGACTTTGCTGCACGCACCAATCAATTCCAATTTGCCTAATCGCTTTGTTGTCTTTCGCTTTCACCACTTCCTTTACCAAGGTATCTGACAAATCAACTTTAAACCTATGGGGAATTAAATTTAGGTGCGACTTTACCGCAATAGGTTTTAATCCGGGAATAATGGGCACGGTTATACCCTCTGCCCTGCACTTTTCAACAAATTTGAAATACTTTTCATTGTCGAAAAACATTTGGGTAACTATATATTCGGCGCCATTTTTAATTTTCTTTTTTAGGAAATGGATATCGCTTTCGCTACTTGGCGCTTCCATATGTTTTTCGGGATAACCTGCTACACCAACACAGAAATCTGTTGGGCAGGTATTTTGAAGGTCTTCGTCTAAATACAAACCTTTGTTTAATGCATTGATTTGCGAAACAAGATCGCAGGCAAATTTATGTCCGTTTTTTTCGGGCGTAAAATAGGTTTCACTTTTAACGGCATCGCCGCGAAGCGCCATAACATTGTCTATTCCCAAAAATTGAAGGTCAATCAAAAAATTCTCGGTTTCCTCTTTCGTAAAACCGCCACAAAGTATGTGTGGCACCGCATCAACTTCATATCTATTTTGAATTGCGGCACAAATTCCAACAGTTCCTGGGCGTTTTCGAACCACCTTTTTTTCAATCAAACCATTTTTAAGTTCCTTAAAAACATATTCCTCCCTATGATAGGTAACGTTTATATATGGTGGCTGAAACTCCATTAACGGATCAATATTCTCAAAAATAGAATGGATGTTTTCGCCTTTTAAAGGCGGTAGTATCTCAAACGAAAACTGCGTTTTGCCGTTGCCATTCTTTATGTGCTCTGTTACTTTCATAAAGCCCTCTAACCCCCAATTGGGGAATTATGCCTCCATGCCCTAGAAGGGGAAATTGCGGCGGTTAAACATTTATTGTCAGTATTCTTTGTCATATATAAAGGATTTATATCATTAATATTTAAAAGTCCCACTTCGGGGAATTTAAGGGGCTAGGTTTGTTTTCAACCAATTTGTAGCTTCTTCTACATCCATAATTTTTCGTCTGGCGAAATCTGCAATTTGGTCTTCCTTAATTTTCCCTAGCCCGAAATAACGTGCTTCAGGGTTGGCAAAGTAATAACCGGAAACTGATGCCGCAGGCCACATTGCCAAACTATCGGTAAGTTCTACGCCTATATTTTCCTTCACTTTTAACAATTTCCAAATCGTGAGTTTTTCTAAATGATCCGGACAGGCTGGGTAGCCGGGCGCGGGTCGAATTCCCTTATATTTTTCTGAAATAAGTTCTTCATTGGAAAGATTTTCTTCCGTAGCATAGCCCCAATATTCAGTTCGTACCAATTTGTGAAGATATTCGGCAAACGCTTCAGCCAACCTATCTGCCAAGGCCTTCACCATAATAGCATTATAGTCATCGTGTTCCTTTTCATATTTCTCAGCCAATTTCTGCGTTCCAAAACCAGTACTCACACAAAAACAGCCAATGTAATCCTGAATGCCCGTTTCCTTAGGCGCAATAAAGTCTGCTAAGGCAAGGTTTGGCTTTCCGGCAGCTTTTTTAGATTGTTGGCGAAGGGTAAGCCCCTTAATTCCCGAAGGGGGAACGTCACTTTTACCTGTTAAATCTGAAATAAGTATATCGTCATCTTCAATGGTATTTGCTTCAAACAAACCAAATACGGCCCTAGCCTCCAATAACTTTTCTGAAATAATCTTTTCGAGAATTTGCTGGGCATCTTCGAATAATTCCGTTGCTTGGGTGCCCACAATTTTATCAGTCAAAATATTTGGGTACCGGCCGTGCAATTCCCAGCTTCTGAAAAAAGGAGTCCAATCAATAAATTCCCTTAAAATATTTAAGTCGAAATTTTTTAAGATGTGCACCCCCAATTGGTTGGGTTTCTTAATTTCGGCAGCCTGCCAATCTATTTGAAATTTATTTTTTCGCGCTTCTTCAAGTGAAATATAGGTTTTAACCCTTTGGCGTTTATTGAAATCGTGCCGAAAGCTTTCATATTCTTTTTTTAAATTTTCCTTAAAGGATGCTGCCGTATCTTTTTTCAACAAATTGCCGACCACTGTTACCGCACGCGAAGCATCGCTTATATGAACAACCGCACAGTCATACTGCGGATCTATTTTTACTGCCGTATGTGCCTTACTTGTTGTGGCCCCGCCAATAAGCAACGGAACTTTAAAATTTTGCCGCTGCATTTCCTTGGCCAAAAAAACCATTTCATCCAGCGATGGGGTAATGAGGCCGCTTAAGCCAATGGCATCTACATTTTTTTCCTTGGCAGTGGCTATAATTTTTTCGGGCGGCACCATAACGCCCAAATCAATTATCTCATAATTGTTGCACGCCAAAACAACGCCGACAATGTTTTTTCCGATGTCGTGAACATCTCCTTTTACAGTAGCCATCAGGATTTTTCCTGCGTTTTTTGAATCACCAATTTGCGGATTTTTCAATTTTTCTTCTTCGATAAATGGTAATAGAAAAGCAACGGCTTTTTTCATTACCCGTGCACTCTTCACAACTTGGGGCAGGAACATTTTTCCGCTTCCGAAAAGATCGCCCACTACGTTCATCCCTATCATTAAATGGCCTTCAATCACCTCAATTGTTTTTGTAGCGGTTTGGCGGGCCTCTTCAATATCTTCTAAAATAAATTCATCTATTCCCTTTACCAATGCTCTGGTGATTCTATCCTGCAACGGTTCTTCGCGCCAAGACAAATCAATTTTACTTTCCTTTGCACTGCCTTTTACAGTTTCAGCAAAATCGAGTAATCGTTCGGTGGCATCTTCACGACGGTCGAACATTACGTCTTCTACCCGCTCCAAAAGATCTTTCGGAATATTATCATACACATCCAACAAGGCCGGATTTACAATGCCGATATTCATTCCTGCCTGAATGGCATGGTACAGAAATACGGAATGCATTGCCTCCCGAACAGGGTCATTCCCCCGGAAACTAAAAGAAACATTACTAACACCGCCACTCACGCTAACGTGTGGCAAATTTTCGCGCACCCAGCGTGTGGCTTCAATAAAATCTATAGCATTTCTTTTGTGCTCGTCCATTCCCGTGGCAACGGGGAAAATGTTTAAATCGAAAATGATATCCTCAGGGGCAAATTTTACTTGCTTCACTAAAATATCATAAGAGCGTTTGGCAATTTCAATTCTTCGGTCGTAATTATCAGCTTGTCCCGTCTCGTCAAAAGCCATCACGATTACCGCAGCGCCATAGCGTTTTATAAGTTTTGCGTGTTTTATAAATTCTGCTTCGCCTTCCTTTAAACTGATAGAATTTACAACACATTTACCCTGCACAACTTGTAGTCCAGCTTCAATAATTTCCCATTTACTGCTATCAATCATAATGGGTACGCGTGCAATATCCGGTTCGGCAATTACAAGGTTTAAAAATTTTACCATTGCTTTCTTTCCATCAATCAAACCATCGTCCATATTTATATCGATGATTTGCGCTCCGTTTTCAACCTGTTCGCGGGCAACGGAAAGTGCTTCCTCAAATTTTCGCTCCTTTATAAGCCGAAGAAATTTCTTTGAGCCAGCTACATTAGTGCGTTCGCCCACATTTATGAAATTGCTTTCAGGGGTGATTATTAGCGGCTCTAAGCCAGATAATTTCAGGTATTTTGGTTGTTGGTTGTTGGTTGATGGTTGCTGGACTTTCATTATAATTTTTTATAGTAATTTATAAATCCATTCAGTAATTTTTTACAACTTTCAATTTGAAAAAGGACCTCTTCCAATTGAATTTTCGATATAAATTTTTGGTCTAGAGCAAGAAATAAATGTGTTTCCAATTCATATAATGAACCTCTTGAAACATAGAGGAACTGTATAGTATCTTTTGAAGTTCTTCTACCACATCCTTCTGCAATATTTGAAGGAATTGAAACTGCGCATCTTCTTATTTGATTTGTCAATCCATATAATTCGTCATGGGGAAAACTTTTCGTCAGCTCATAAACTGCGTTGACAAGTTCTCGAGAAAATTTCCAAACATCTAAATCTCTATATTCCATAACTGTTTTGTTCCATCAACTATCAACTAATATCGAGCAACTAAAAGTGTAATTTTTTTAAGTCCACATTTCCGCCAGAGATGACAATACCTATTTTCTTATTTTGAAATCGTTCCCTTTCTCTGAGTAAAGCTGCAAAGGCCACTGCACTGCTGGGTTCTACTATAATTTTCATGCGTTCCCAAATGAGCTTCATAGCTGAAATGATTTCGGCCTCGTCTATTCTTATTATTTCTGAAACCAATTCATTAATTATTGGGAAATTTATATCGCCCAAAAAGGTTTTTAATCCGTCAGCAATTGTATTTGTGGTTTGATTGAATTCTATTTTTCCAGATTGAAGACTTCTAAAAGCGTCATCAACCTCAAAAGGCTCCCCGCCTATAGTTTTACAATTATTTCCGAAATATTTCACCGAAAGGGACGTCCCGGCAATTAATCCGCCGCCACCAACGGGTGCAAAAACATAATCCAAATCGGGGTGCGACTGCAATAATTCGGCTGCGGAGGTTGCATTGCCTAGAATTACATTTTTATCGTTCGATGGGTGTATAAAGGTGGCGCCGGTTTCATTTTGAATGCGCGCGGCCTCGGTTTCACGGGAAATGGGCGTAGATTCAGATTCAGTAATAATCCCGCCGTAGCCTTTAACCGCATCCTTTTTTACCTGGGGTGCATTTTCGGGCATTACGATATAAGCCTTTACGCCAAGATTTTTTGCCGCCAACGAAAGGGCTTGCGCAAAATTTCCAGAGGAATGGGTTACAACTCCAGCATTTTTCTGTGCTCCTGAAAGTTGAAGAATTGCATTG
>CAXBDO010000133.1:0-6571 GCA_963974165.1 uncultured Aequorivita sp. | reverse complement strand
TTTGAAGCGCTGGACAAAACAGATGATTTCAGAATACTGACCAAAGAAAACACCCGCAAATACAGTCAGCGACCTGTAGATCTTTAAGCGGGAAGCTGCTGTTTGCGCTTAATTGTGGAAAGATAGACACCTAAAAATATGAGTGCTGCTGCGCCTATTCGCAATGGGGTTAGACTGTCTACCCCAACCATTACCGCAAATAATACGGCAATTACCGGTTGCAGATATATAAACGCCCCAATAGTTGAAGGGCTTAGCTGTTTTAGTGCATAAATATTTAAAAGGTAGGTCATAACCGTTGTGCAGATAACCACAAAGCCTAGTTTCCATATAGCGCTAAAAGAAAGACTGGTCCACGCTACTTCCGTAAATTCCGAAATTCCTATTGGCAGGTTTATTATGACGGCGAACAGAAATAGAAATTTCATTAAAGTAATGGAACTGTATTTTGGCACCAAGGGTTTCACCAATATTAAATAGATGGAATAGGAAGTGGCATTTACTATAAATAGCAAATTGCCAAGCGGAATATTTGGGGCGTTGGGCTGTTCTTTAATTCCAAATAAGATCAACACCAGGGCGCCCGCGAGTCCCAAAAAAATACCCAGACTTTTTACCCACGTTATGCGTTCCCGCAATATTATTGCTGCAAGTACCAACAATAATATAGGCGAGAGGGTAATTATAACCGAACTATTAATTGGAGTTGAAAGACTCAGGCCTTTAAAGAAAGCGAGCATATTTAAGACCATCCCGAAAAAAGCGCAGACCACAAAACGGATCCAATCTTTCCGATCTATTTTTTCCTTGGGAAAGAAAATGCTCAACATCCAAAAAATAACCGCAGCTCCCGAAACGCGCAGCAAAATAAAGCCGAAAGGTTCAATTACCTCGGGCATTAATCCTTTGGCAATAGTGTGGTTTATGCCATAGATGGTGCTAGCGGTGGTTGCCGCCAAAAGCGCAAAAAGGCGGGTGTTGTTCAATTTTTATGGATAGATTTTTTTGCGGCTTCAACAGTTTTAGGGCTGCTTCCTATAAAAATTTCGTCGTTGTTTACAATAACCGGACGCCTTAAAAAGGTGTAGTGCTCCAAGATAAGTCCTTTGTAGTCTTCCTCAAGCAATTTTTCATCCCCCAAATTTCGCTCCTTGAAGAGTTTCGCCCTACGGCTAAAGAGTTCTTCAAAACTATTGGTAAGATTAAAGAGTTCATCTAATTCCTCTTCTGTAATTCCTTGAACTTTTAGGTCCTGCTTTATGAAGGAGGATGGAATGTCTATTTCCTTCATTACTCTTTTGCAGGTATCGCAACTGGATAAATAATATACTTTTTGCATAGCGACAAATTTAATCAATACTCAAAAAAGGCGCTGCCTCTTTTTTAGCAATTTTTAATTCAATTGGACCATCTGCATAACTGGCAATTTCATATTGGTTATATACAAAAATAAGACTGTCTTGTGTAAAACCAACACTTTCTGGCAGGTAGAATTTATCATTTTCAAACCAAAATTTTGTATCGTTAATACCTTGTTCCTCTGCAATGCGCTGCTGGTCGCGAAATATTTTTTCGGCGTAGGCAGTAAGCCCTTTTTGGTTTTTAAACAACTCTTTTGAGGTAAGTTCTTCTCCAGTTTTTGGGTCTAAATTTAAAAATGAAGTTGCGCCGTAACCGTGGGCACCGCCCGTAAACAAGTATTGGCGTAATTCCAGGCATAAATGTTCTTTGGTAGTATAAATTTCATTCACCGATATCTCGGCAAAATATTCGCCCGCCATATCCGGGAATTGCGCCTTATCTGCATTATAGGCTTCAATAAAACCTATTGCGGCTTCTTGTATTGTTTTGGCCGTTGGGATGGTATCCTCACCCATTAAAAGCGAAGTGAAAATGAAGTTCTTTATTTTTCCGTTTATTTTTTCTGAAACTTCCTTATCGCCAAATACTTCCACGTAATTTATGGTTACTTCGGGGCACTTTGCATTTTCGCAGATTTTAAGTTCTTTTTCAGTAAAACTTTCGGAAGAGATTTCAATATTTTTTTCTTGGTTGCAGCCTACGCTTATAAGCGCAAGAAACACGGCGACCGTAATTTTGTAGTACATAGGTAAAGGAATAGTTGGTTAGCGCTCACAAATGAATCTTTTACATTTGCGAATCAAAAGTAATAACTTTAAAATCAGCGATTGTGAAAGTTATATTAAATCATAAAATTTAGTTTTGATGCCACAGTTAATTCCTTAAAATATCATTTTTATAAAATAAACTTTAGTAGATTTATTGAAGATGTATATTTGGGCATAGTATAGTATTCTCAAATTCCTTTGCAATGAAATTTAACACCAAAACAATTCACGGCGGGCAACATAATGTAGACCCTGCGTATGGGTCTGTTATGCCACCCATCTATCAAACCTCTACCTATTCACAAACCACGCCTGGGGGGCATAAGGGTTTTCAATATTCACGCACCGGAAATCCAACCCGTGCCGCTTTGGAAGGGGCTTTGGCCAGTATTGAAAATGGGGAATTCGGAATTGCCTTTGGCAGCGGCCTTGCCGCTATTGATGCCGTAATGAAACTTTTAAAACCTGGCGATGAGGTTATTTCTACCAACGATTTATATGGCGGTTCCTATCGTTTGTTCACCAAAATTTACGAAGGTTTTGGCATCAAGTTTCATTTTATCGGGATGGAAAATGCCGAGAATATTCAACAGTATGTAAACAACAGTACAAAGCTTATTTGGGTTGAAACCCCCACCAACCCGATGATGAATATTATCGATATTAAAAAGGCTGCTTTCATTGCCAAAAAGCACAACATACTTTTAGCGGTAGACAACACCTTTGCCACGCCCTATTTACAGCAACCGTTAGAAATGGGTGCCGATATAGTGATGCACAGTGCTACAAAATATCTGGGGGGCCATAGCGATGTGGTTATGGGTGCTTTGGTTGTAAAAGATAAAGATCTTGCCGAGAGGTTGTATTTTATCCAAAATGCAAGTGGCGCAATCTGCGGACCAATGGATAGTTTTTTGGTTATGCGAGGCATAAAAACCCTTCATATCCGTATGCAGCGCCATTGTGAAAATGGAAAGGCAGTTGCCGAATATTTACAGAAGCATCCAAAAATTGAAAAGGTATTTTGGCCAGGTTTTGAAACCCATCCAAATCATAAAATTGCCAAGGCACAGATGAAGGATTTTGGCGGTATGATTTCATTTGTTACCAAAGGAAATAATTATGCTGAAGCTATTAAAATAGTAGAAAATCTTAAGATTTTTACCTTGGCCGAAAGTCTTGGGGGTGTAGAAAGTCTGGCGGGGCATCCGGCAAGTATGACGCATGCCAGCATTCCAAAGCTTGAACGCGAAAAAATTGGCGTTCTCGATTCTTTAATCAGGCTTTCCGTAGGGATTGAAGATGTAGAAGATTTAATTGCCGATTTAGAACAGGCAATAGGCTAGGTTAATTTATATAATAAATATAGCCCACGTTTAACCAGTAAACCCATTCATTGGCTTTATTTTCTGGCACTGGCGTTGTGCCATTATTTTCAAATGTTGGGTTTAGTCCATCTACCCAATCTGAAAAGTAAAAATGCCAACGACTGTCCAGCATTAAATCGCTCAAGGGCGAAAGTTTATAGCGTATACCTACGCTGCCAACCACGGCCCACGTAGAGGCAGGTTCCTGCTGAAATGCATTATAATATTTATCTGGCGTTGTAGCAGGACTGTTTAAAGCGCCTAAGGATGAAAAAACTTCGGGGTCATAACTAACCCAATGGGCTCCCGCACTTATAAATGGGGCTATTTTATATTGGCCTGCGGCAAAATCACGGATACTAAAAGGAAAAAATTCCAGCTGCGATCCAACTTCAATAACGGTTGCAGATCCGTCCATTGCCCGTAGTTGGTCTGCGGTTAAAGAGGTTCTATCTGGTGCTACCCATTTGCCAAAATGTTCCAAATTGGTTTGGTGGAAATCCAGTTCAGTCCGCAATTTAAAGTGGTCGTTAAAATATACCGCCCGTGTATAACAGTTACAGTCTGAACTGTATGAAAAATTAATATAGTGAATTAGCCCAATCCCTTTACCAACGTTACCAGAATTGGTTGAAAAATCATAACGCTGCCCAAAATCTGAATAAAAAACTACGGGGCCGGTAATAATGCCTACTTCGTGGGAGAATCCCCCTTGGCTGAAACTATCCTGTGCAGAAAAAAATATAAAGAAAAATACCAATAAAAAGAATTTGGTATTCATTGAGTTGAAGATTTAGATTGAGTAACAACAAATATATAAAAACATAATTACCATTGAAGATTAATGAGGCAATTTAGCTAATTTGTAAAAAAATTGAGGCACAGTTTTTATCATAACACTTATATTTGTGCCTTCCATTTGTAATTGTTCATTTTATTCTGTTTGCTGGAGTATTTTTTTATAATCCATTCACTAAATAGATTTTAATTTTCACCTTACAACAAAACGGAATTCGCTAAAAGTAAAATAAAATTTGAACCAATGAAGCAAAGTATAAAAGATTTCATTTCTGACGTTGAAAAACTCAATCCAAATGAGCCTGAATTCCTTCAGGCAGTAACTGAAGTTGCTGAAACAGTAATTCCATTTATAGAAAAAAACGAAAAATACGCTAACAAAATGTTGTTGGAACGCATGGTTGAACCAGAGCGTACCATACTTTTCCGCGTGCCTTGGGTAGACGATAAAGGCGGAATCCAAGTTAACAAGGGTTACAGAATTCAGTTCAATTCAGCTATTGGTCCATACAAAGGGGGTCTACGTTTTCACCCTTCCGTAAACCTTAGTATTCTTAAGTTTTTAGGATTCGAACAGACTTTTAAAAACAGCTTAACTACGCTTCCAATGGGCGGAGGTAAGGGAGGTTCAAATTTCGACCCAAAAGGAAAATCAGACAATGAAATTATGCGTTTCTGCCAGAGTTTTATGACTGAACTTTCTAGACATATTGGTCCAGATACCGACGTACCTGCGGGAGATATTGGAGTTGGCGGTCGCGAAATTGGATATATGTACGGGCAGTACAAACGCATTCGCAATGAATTCACTGGGGTACTTACAGGAAAAGGGCGCTCTTATGGCGGTTCGCTTATTCGTCCGGAAGCTACAGGTTACGGCAATGTGTACTTTGCAAAAAATATGCTTGCAACCAGAGGCGAAAGCTTTAAAGGAAAAACGGTTGTTATTTCAGGTTCTGGAAACGTTGCACAATACGCTGCTGAAAAAGCAATGCAGTTTGGCGGAAAAGTAATTACTTTTTCAGATTCTGCCGGATATATTTATGATGCGGAAGGAATTAATGAAGAAAAATTAGCTTTCGTAATGGAGCTTAAAAATGAAAAACGTGGCCGTATTTCAGAATACACCGCAAAATATCCTGGCGCAAAATATGTTGAAGGAAAACGCCCTTGGGAAGTAAAATGCGATATCGCACTTCCTTGCGCAACCCAAAACGAATTGGATGGTGCAGAGGCAAAAATGCTTTTAGATAACGGATGTATATGTGTAGGCGAAGGAGCCAACATGCCTTGTACGCCAGAAGCTATTGAAGCTTTTCAAAAAGCAAAAATCTTGTTCTCTCCAGGAAAAGCATCTAATGCAGGTGGAGTTGCAACTTCAGGATTGGAAATGTCGCAAAACTCATTGCGTCTTGGTTGGACTGCAGAAGAGGTTGACGAAAAACTTCACGGAATTATGAACGATATCCACGCCGCTTGCGTACAATACGGAAAAGATGGCGATGGTTACGTAGATTACGTTAAAGGCGCAAACATTGCCGGTTTCGTAAAAGTTGCCGATGCTATGTTAGCACAAGGCGTAGTTTAAGTACATCAAATTAAAATAAGGATAAAGCCTTTCCTCACTGTCTTTTTTCTAATTAAAAGATATGGAAAGGCTTTTTCATTCACATCCCGCAATAAATAGTATTTTAGCGTGTTAATAAACAAAACATATCTATGAGGCTGTGGGCACTAGCTTTCCTATTATTATTTCCCATTCTGGCAGGCGCCCAGAATTTTGAAGACCGCTGGACGGGTCATTTTTCATACGTTTCCATAAAAGATATTTCGCAGGGCGATAACAAGATTTTCGTTGGGGCTGAAAATGCTGTCTTCACCTACAATCTTTCCACCAAAAAAATTAAGACCCTTAGTACCGTAAACGGGCTTTCGGGCAATGCAATTACTACTATCCATTACAGTGAAGATTTTGATTTGTTGATTATTGGATATGAGGATGGGTTGATGGAAATTGTAAAGGAAGGCGAAGAAAATGTGCTGAAAGTGGTAGATATTCTTGAAAAACCTACCATTCCGCCTGATAAAAAACGCATCAACCATTTTAATGAATACGACGGCAAAATTTACATAGCCACACAATACGGCATTTCGGTTTATGATTTGGCTGCCCTCGAATTTGGAGACACCTATTTTATTGGCGATGGCGGAAGCCAGATAGATATTGTTCAGACAATTGTAAAGGAACCCTACATTTTTGCTGCAGGATCGTCCAGT
>CAXBDO010000132.1:0-6586 GCA_963974165.1 uncultured Aequorivita sp. | reverse complement strand
TTTCTTCTAAGAGGGAATAATTGTTTTTTTATTTTTCTACAATCTCTATAAGATTTGCTACTTTTGTACTCTAGAAAATTTAAAAAAGGTATGGTCGATAAAAACCAAGCTACGAAAACGATTTCGGTTGAAAAATACGGAATCAAAAATGCAAAAGTTAAATATCAACTTTCTTCTGAAGAGCTTCACGATGAAACCCTGCGAAAAGGGCAAGGCAAAGAAGCCAACAATGGCGCTCTGGCAATAAATACTGGAGAATTTACAGGAAGATCCCCGAAAGACAGGTTTATTGTAAAGGATGATGTAACCCGCGAAAAAGTATGGTGGGGGAATGTAAACATTCCGTTTCCTCCAGATATGTTCGATACGCTTTATAACAAAGTGGTAGACTATCTTTCAGAAAAAGAAATTTATGTGCGCGACAGCTATGCCTGCGCCGATGAAAACTACAAGCTAAATATTAGGGTAATAAATGAAACGCCTTGGAGCAATTTGTTTGCCTATAATATGTTTCTTCGCCCCACGGAAGAAGAATTGACCGATTTTGGTCCGGATTGGCTTATTGTTAATGCCCCGGGCTTTATGGCAGATCCAGAAGTAGATGGTACCCGTCAGCATAACTTCGCCATTCTTAACTTCACTCGTAAAATTGCCCTAATTGGCGGTACTGGTTACACAGGTGAAATTAAAAAAGGTATCTTTTCTGCCCTTAACTTTATTATGCCGGTAGATAAAAATACCTTGCCAATGCACTGTTCTGCAAACGTTGGTGAAAATGGCGAAACTGCAATCTTCTTCGGCCTTTCTGGTACTGGTAAAACAACGCTTTCGGCAGATCCTGAACGCAAACTTATTGGTGATGATGAGCACGGATGGACGCCAGATAACACCATCTTTAATTTTGAAGGCGGCTGTTATGCGAAGGTTATTAACCTTTCAGAAGAAAATGAGCCAGATATTTATAATGCAATAAAGCCTGGAGCCTTACTTGAAAACATCGGTTTGGATGCCGGAGGCAATGTAGATTTTGCCGATACTTCCATTACCCAGAATACCCGTGTAAGTTATCCAATTTACCATATCAAAAATATTCAGGTGCCATCTATTGGCCACAACCCAAAGAACATCTTCTTTTTAACTGCAGATGCTTTTGGAGTTTTGCCTCCTATTTCAAAACTAACTCCGGGCCAAGCAGCTTATCACTTTATTAGTGGTTACACTGCAAAAGTTGCCGGAACAGAAGATGGAATCAATGAGCCAACGCCTAACTTTTCAGCTTGTTTTGGAGCGCCATTTATGCCGCTTCACCCAACAAAATATGCCGAAATGTTAAGCAAAAAGATGAAAGATGCCAACGTTAATGTGTGGTTAATAAACACTGGCTGGACCGGTGGACCTTACGGAGTTGGTAGCAGAATGAAGCTTAAATACACGCGTGCAATGATTGCTGCAGCTTTAGATGGAGAATTGGCCAATGTTGAATTTGAAAGACACCCAATTTTTAACTTAATGATGCCAACATCATGCCCTAACGTTCCTTCAGAGGTTTTAAACCCTAAAGAAACTTGGAAGAACAAAAAAGCTTACGATATACAGGCAAATGAACTTTCAAATTCATTTGTAGAAAACTTTAAAAAGTTTGAGGCTTATGCGAATGAAGAAATTCTTTCTGGAGCCCCTGTTGCAAAATAGGCATTAAAATTTGCTGTAAATAAAAAGGCTTGCCAATGTGGCAAGCCTTTTTTAGTTGCAATTAACTCGAACTTATTTTTTACTGTTTACTTCTTTAATATATTTTTCCAACGCCATTGTCATAGATGGTGTTTCTGGGGTTGGGGCTTGTATGTCTACGCGCAAACCTTGTTCTGTAGCTGCCTTAACCGTTGTGTTTCCAAATACCGCGATGCGGGTATCTTTTTGTGTAAAGTCTGGAAAATTTTCAAAAAGAGATTCAATACCGCTTGGGCTGAAAAATACCAAAATGTCGTAATAAACATTTCTTAAATCTGAAAGATCGCTGATTACCGTTTTGTAAAACGTTGCTTCTTTCCAATCTACTTTCAGTTCGTTAAGTACTTCTGGCACTTCTGGCTTCAATTTATCGGAAGTAGGCAGAAGAAATTTTTCATTCTTGTACTTTTTAATAATTGGCGCAAGTTCAGAAAAGGTTCGTTTACCTACGTAAATCTTCCTTTTTCTGTAAACCACATATTTTTGGAGGTAATAAGCAACAGCTTCACTCAAACAAAAATATTTCATAGTGTCCGGCACTTTAAAACGCAGCTCTTCAGCAATTCTAAAATAGTGGTCAACAGAATTACGGCTGGTAAGAATAATGGCCGAATATTTTGTAAGATCAACTTTTTGGGCTCTAACATCTTTGCCTGATACACCCTCAACATGAATGAAGGGGCGGAAATCTATTTTTACCTTTTGTTTTTCAATTAAATCGAAATAAGGGGAGTTTTCAATTTTAGGCTCGGGTTGGGAAACCAAAATAGTTTTCACTTTCATAGGTAGTCCTGATTTTTTTAAATATTATCCTTAAACAAAGCTCTTGTAAAGTATAATATAAGGTGAAATTTCAAGTGCGCAAAGATACAAAATAAAATAGAAGAAATTACGGAATATCAAATTTCCATTTTTGTTGTAGCTGTAAAGCAGGGCAATAGCATTTAAGAATAAAGCGAAGCCTCCAAATAGAAGCATTGCCATTGGGGTTGGTTGATAGAAATACAAAAAGAAAAGATTTCCTATAAAGAACAATAGCCCTAAAAAATTACGGTAGCTCAGTTTTTGATATAGGTAATTATTTATCAGGTCGTCCATCGAAAAGACATTGGCAATAATTTTTTCGATTGAAAACTTTATAAGCACAAAAACGCTATAAGCAGTGCATATTTGAATGAAAAGCCATTCATTTTGTGCCACCAAGGTTGGATTAAAAACTGAAAAGAGCAGGAAAATAAAGATGGAAACGCATAAAATTTGGGCGGCAAACAACAGCATGTTAAAAGGATGGTGCAAGGCATCATTCTTTCCGTGCAGAAAAAAATACTGATTGGTTATAGGAAGTAATGAAAATTCTTGAAATCTTCTTGGGTAATAATACTTGGCCAGGGCGTACAATATAAAGCAGCCCAGCATTAAATAGGTAACCCAATCGGTAGATTCTACAAGTCTTTGGCTAAAATCCACATTCAATTTTTTTGTAAAGGTACAGTAAAATAAAATTCCAATTTCAAGGGCGAATTAGATTTTACTTCACATTTGTTTATTCAAAAAAAGGTACATTTGCGCTAAAATTGCAGTATGACCAAGGCAGTAGTTGTGGTGCCAACCTATAATGAAATTGAAAACATAGAGCGGTTGCTGCGCACGGTTTTTTCATTACAGCGCGAATTCCACATTCTGGTTGTAGACGACAATTCGCCAGACGGTACTGCAAACTTAGTTGAATCCAATTTCGAAACCTACCCCAACAAATTATTTTTGTTGAAAAGAGAGGGCAAGCAAGGCCTTGGTACGGCTTATATTGCGGGCTTTAAATGGGCATTAGCGAAAGACTACGACTATATTTTTGAGATGGATGCCGATTTTTCGCACAATCCCAACGATCTAATACGGTTGTTCAATGCCTGCCATAAGGATGGAAATGATATGGCCATTGGCTCCCGTTACGTGCAGGGTGTAAATGTAGTAAACTGGCCTATGAGCCGGGTACTGCTATCCTGGCTTGCTTCCAAATATGTGCAATTGGTAATGGGGATGGATATTTACGATACAACCGCCGGTTTTATCTGCTATAAAAGAAACGTATTGCAGAGAATAAACTTAGACAATATTCGTTTTGTTGGCTACGCTTTTCAGATTGAAATGAAATTTAAAACCTATCTAAATAATTTCAAAATTAAAGAAGTGCCGGTAATATTTACAGACCGTACCAAGGGCGAGTCTAAAATGAGCTCGGGCATTATTTCCGAAGCGATTTTTGGAGTTTTGGCAATGAAATTCAAAAGTGTATTCAACAGAAAAAAATTTAATAAAAAATCATTTCATTAATTAATAATAACCCGGGATATTTTTAAAGTGAATTTTCCGTTTGTCTTAAAAAAAATAGAATAAATACCCAAATGAAAGCAGTTTTAATAAAGAACGCAAATATAGTAAACGAAGGAAAGATTGTAAAGGGAGACGTGTTAGTTCAAGACGGTAGAATTGCAGAAATTTCGGAAACCATTAGCGCCAAGTCTTCAGATACCAAAGTTATCGATGCAGATGGCAGCTACCTAATGCCGGGAATGATAGATGATCAGGTTCACTTTCGCGAACCTGGCCTAACCCATAAAGCTACTATAGAAACAGAATCTAAAGCTGCCGTAGCGGGCGGGATTACCTCTTTTATAGAAATGCCCAATACCGTTCCGCAGGCTATTACAATAGAACTTCTGGAAGAAAAATTTAAAATTGCGGCCAAGACCTCGTGGGCAAACTATTCGTTTATGTTTGGCGGCACTAACGACAATCTGGATGAAATTTTAAAAGTTGATCCACAATCGGTAGCCGGATTAAAATTGTTTTTAGGTTCCTCTACCGGAAATATGTTGGTAGACGACCCTAAGACTTTAGAGGAAATTTTCAGCAAGACAAAATTGCTTATTTCTGCGCATTGCGAAGATGAAGCAACCATCAAAAAGAACCTGGCAAAATATGAAGCTGAGTTTGGGGAAGATATTCCTATTGAGCTTCATCCAAAAATACGCAGCGAGGAAGCTTGTTATATTTCGTCTTCAAATGCAATAAAACTAGCCGAAAAAACTGGCGCGCGCCTTCACGTGTTTCACCTTTCAACGGAAAAGGAAACACATCTTTTCAGCAATAAAAAACCGCTTGCCGAGAAAAAAATTACTGCTGAAGTGTGTATTCACCATTTGTGGTTTTCAGAAGAAGATTATAAAACCAAAGGCACAAAAATTAAATGGAATCCGGCGGTAAAGACTGCAAAAGACAGAGACGGCCTATTAAAAGCCTTACTTGATGACCGTATAGATGTTATTGCAACAGACCATGCGCCTCATACAGCGGAAGAAAAAAACAATAAATATTTAAGTGCCCCATCTGGCGGACCAATGGTGCAACACGCTTTGGTGGCGCTTTTGGAAATGTACCACAGAGGCAAAATTTCCTTGGAAAAAATTGTAGAGAAATTTGCCCACAACCCTGCAATTCTATTTCAAATTAAAGAACGCGGTTTTATTAGGAAAGGTTATAAGGCAGATTTGGTTTTGGTAGATCTTAATTCTCCTTGGTCTGTTAAAAAGGAAAATTTGGTGTACAAATGTGAATGGTCTCCTTTTGATGGCACCATCTTTAAATCGCGTGTTACCCATACCTTGGTGAACGGAGTTGTTGTTTATGAAAACTCTAAATTCCCCAATAAAAGCAAAGCAGAAAGATTAACTTTTAATAGATAATGAAATACGGGATTTTAATTTTAGTATGTATTCTTGGTTTTTTTGGTTGCCAAAATGTGGATCAACCAAAAAAGCCAAAGGATCTTATCCCTAAAAATAAAATGGTCGATATTTTAACCGAATCGTATATGGCCAACGCGGCCCGTAGTGTAAACAACCAAACAATAATTGAAAAAGGTGTTGTGCTGGATTCGCTAATCTATAGAAACTTTGGGGTAGATAGTCTGCAGTTTGCTAATAGCAATGCCTATTATGCAGCCGATGTAAATAGCTATATGGAAATTTTTAAGGAGGTAGAGTTAAGGCTAACCACCATGCAACAGCGGCTAGACAGCATTCGCGTTCGGGAAATAAAATTAAAAGACAGCCTGAACGGAAAATCTGTGGACAAAGCTATTTCCGAGCCATTAAAAGATAGCTTAATTTAGGGTTTTCTTGCTTTCTTCAACAACCCTTTTCAAAGTTTCTTCCATTGGCGTAAACTCAAATCCAAGTTGGGTTCTAATTTTTGAGGCATCGTAAATAGAGGTAGTAAACATTGAACGAACAGTAGCTTTTACAATTCTGCGTTTAGTATTGAAAATTATGTTCGAAAGCCAATCCAACCCACTAATAAAAAACATTAATTTTTTCGAAAGCTTCTTAGTCGGTGGTTTTTTATTGAAAAGCAGTGCCAATTTAGAATGCAGGGCTTTATATGTAAGGTTTTCGCCCACCAATATATATTGTTGGTTTTTTATCTCTGAATTCATCAGAAACACCATAGCTTTTACAACATCCTTTACATCTACAAGTCCCATGGTACCCGAAGGATAAAAGGGAATTCCTCGTGCGCCCAACGAAACAATTTCGCTGCTACCTCCACCGGTTGGAGATGTTCCTAAAATTACCCCCGGATTTACAATTACGGCATTCAATCCTTCTTGGGTGCCACGCCATACTTCCATTTCGGCACTGTATTTTGTGATGGCGTAAACACTATTTTTTTCGTTCGGATTCCAAGGTGTTTCTTCACTAATTAATTGGTCCTTAAAATTGCTGCCCAAAGTTGAAACCGAACTTACATAGCATAATTTTTCAATTTTATTTGAAAGGGATAGGTTAACAATATT
>CAXBDO010000131.1:0-6648 GCA_963974165.1 uncultured Aequorivita sp. | reverse complement strand
CTTCCGAGGAAATATCCCAACACCAAAGTAACTGAAATTGAAAAAACCGTAAGCAAAAACCCATCCTTTCCAGCGGCCAAGGTTTCGTTTAAATTCATTCCAAACCCAAGGCCCACCACTGCTATTTTTAGCAACCAATTTACCGCACTGCTGTTTAGCGCAATAAATGGATGCCCCAGAAAAAATGCAAATAAAAATCCGCCAACCAGGGCAACCGGACTGCTAACATAGCCCAGAATGCACAAAACCATACATAATATAAAAGCAACTTTTATAATAGTGGAATTTCTGTGAAAGCGCGGCATTGTTTGAAGGTTAAGATTTTATGGATACGATTTGAAAGTGAACTTCAGCAATTTTGAAATTTCCAAAGGATCATCTTATTTAAAGCGAATTCAAAAATTGAAATTCCTTATTTTGATTTTTTGATATCGTATTTTTCCTGATAGTAGGCAATTATTGGCGGAAATGGCCCATACTTATGTTGTTCGGCCGAAAAATCATCAGCCCAGGGGCCGTAAGGCGTTGAGACCGGTTTCAATTTTTTGTCTGGATAATCATTTTCCTTATTGGGCAAAACGGGGCGGTTAAAACTATTTATATAACCAGCAACATTAAAAGCCTCTTCATCTGTAAGTACCGGATTTTCTATACTCGCCAGTAAATAGGGCATATTGGCCTTAATAAACTGCGCTGAAGTTAAAACCCTATGCATTCCCGCACCATCATTATAACTATCGTCGCCCCATAGCGGCGGATATTGGTATCCATTTTCAAAATCCTCGAATTTTATACCTTGTCCATTTTCTTGGTGGCATTCAACGCAATGTTTCGCAAAGATGGCCTCACCTTTTTTCAGATCAACTGCGGTTTCGGGAATCTCTAAATCTGCATAGCCTGCTACTTCTTTCACCTTCGATTTTGGCATGCCTTCACCCAACCAATCCATATAGGCTACCATACTCTTCATTTCCTTCGATTCCTTATCTAATTTTTTGCCGTTCATACTTCGCTGCATACAGCCGTTAATGCGGTCTTCAATGGTACCTTCGGCATTGGAACGGCCCCTAAAGGAAGGATATCTTTCCGTAACCCCGGCCCAAGTGGCCGAACCAATTTTACTGCCCGCTTCCAAATGGCAGTTTACACATTTTAAGTTATTGCCCGCAAGACGCATTTTTGGATCTTCCGCCTGCGGTCCCAAATATTTTTGGGTCTCTGTCAATAATTTATATCCGTAGGCAACCTCTGGCATTATAAAGCTATTAGCCATTTCCTCATCCACATTTCTCGGCTCCCAATCCTGCGCTAATGATTCTTTCGATTTTAAGATACTGGGATTTGCAATTAAAAGTTCGAGACCAATAAAAACTACAATAACTATGGCTATTATAATTGCAAATAATAGCCCTATCTGTTTAGTAATGTTTTTGAAGTTCTTTTGAAATGGAGTCTTTTTCATAGCCAGCACTTAGATTATGGAAAAATGTACAGCAAGTTATAAATATTTCATTTTTCATTTTAAAAAGGAAAAATAAACTTATGTTAATTTATAACTGAAGTAGCCAATTAAAATGGCCGTTTTCACGTCCAAATTAGAAGGCGATTGGCAATCCGCTTTCATTATTTGTATATTTAAGGCTAAACACAAAATTTTGGCTTATAATATGGTGAAATTGATACTTCTCCCCTTATTTTCTTTCCTTTTGGCTTTTTCCTTATCTGCACAGCCAATTGACGGAACTTTGGATGAACTAACGGTTAAACTTGAATTAAAAAATCCCTCATCAGAAATAAACAATGGAACCGCACAGGTAATCGTTACGGGCGGCGCGCCCCCATACCAATATAAATGGACCGATCCGGGCACAGGCTTAAATTCTACCTTGGCAACGGGATTGATAGAGGGGATGGAACATTCGGTAACGATAACCGATGCCAATGGAAAATCTATTTCCAAAACATTTTCCATTCCTGCCGAATCTATTGTCGAGATTTTTAACAGCAATGTGCAACCTGCTGTAGATTTCTTAGGAGCAATTTTATTTTGGGACCCCTTTGCCAGTTTCGGTCTTTATGATCCTGTAGTATATATTGATGATGAAGGGCTTACCCTTCCCCATTCCGACACGCCCCAACAAGAATATCGTCTTAAGAAATGGCTTTTGAAAGATGGGGAAACAGTGAAAAAAAATCAGGAAATTCTAATCCTTGAAAATAGTTCTGGTCAAATAACAGTGCGTTCTAAAAGTGAAGGAAGACTGCAACATATAATGAAGGACGGTGAATTTTTGGTTTCAACGCCGGGAGGTGTAAAAGCCGATGAGAAAGTATTGTTGGGCAATATTCAATTCAATAAACCGCAACCGCTTTTGCATCCGAACGGCGATGTGGTTACCAGTACCATTCCGTTTATCGTTATCTGGTTGATCTTGGGAAGCATATTTTTCACCTTTCGTTTAAAATTTGTAAATATTCGGGGCTTTAAACATTCCATGGATTTGGCGAAAGGAAAGTTTGACGACCCAAATGCGCCGGGAAGTATTACCCATTTTCAAGCTATGGCAACCGCAGTTTCTGCCACCGTAGGGTTGGGAAATATTGCCGGGGTGGCAGTTGCAATTTCACTTGGAGGTGCCGGGGCTACATTTTGGATGTTTCTGGCAGGTTTTTTCGGAATGTCGTTAAAATTTGCGGAATGCAGTATGGGTGTAAAATATCGCTTTATTGATGGCGACGGTCGAATTTTTGGAGGCCCCATGAATTATTTGCGCTACGGCCTGGAAAAACGCAATCTGAAAAAATTAGGAAAATTTCTAGCAGCTTTTTTTGCAATTTTAGGTGTAGGCGCTTCCTTTGGCGGTGGAAATATGCTTCAATCCAACCAAGCATTTAAAATTGTGTCTGAACAAATACCATTATTACAAGGCCAAGGATTTTGGTTCGGAATTGGGTTCGCCATTTTGGTAGGTATTGTAATAATTGGCGGCATAAAAAGTATTGCAAAGGTTACTGAAAAAGTAGTGCCCATAATGGCAATTCTTTATGTTTTGGGCTGCTTGGTAGTTATTGGCACTAATATAGGCAGTATCGGCAATGCCTTTGCTGCAATTTATGAAGGGGCTTTTTCAGCCGATGCTCTAAAAGGAGGTTTTATTGGGGTGCTGATAGTTGGATTACAACGTGCCGCGTTTTCAAGTGAAGCTGGTGTAGGTTCGGCAGCTATTGCGCATAGCGCCTCCAAAACAAATCACCCAATTGCCGATGGATTTACTTCCTTGGTCGAGCCGTTTATAGATACTATGCTGGTTTGTACCATGACGGCATTAGTACTAATTTTTACCGGAAAACATGATTATGGCGGCGGTATGGGCGGTGTTGAATTAACCTCAGCGGCCTTTGGTAGCGTAATATCTTGGTTTCCTGTTGTGTTGGCCGTTGCCGTGTTTTTATTTGCTTTTTCAACCATGGTTTCCTGGTCGTACTACGGCATGCGTTCTTGGACGTATTTATTCGGAAGAAGCAAAAAAGGCGAATTGCTCTACAAATTAATGTATCTATGTTTTGTGGTATTAGGGGCTTCCGTAAGTTTAGGAGCAGTGCTAAGTTTTGCAGATATGATGATTTTGGCAATGTCGTTCCCCAATATAATTGGACTATACATACTCTCGCCAGAAATAAATACCGATATGAAAATCTATTGGGAAAAACTGAAAAATGGCAAATTATACATTAGCGCAAAATTTGCCGAATTAAAATAGCAACGGAATGAAGTTATTACTTTAATTAACCCTTTAATTCAATCTTTAAGGTTTTGTTGGAGTCTAGCGTAAACTCGCAATCCTTGAATGTAGGTGCAGAAAATCGGGGGCGGAAATTATTTGAAAACCCATACGGTTCTTTAGGAATACCCATAAAATTTCGGTTGCATTCGCCATCGGCATTTACATCGTGATACATAGAAACCGCATAATTGCCTGGGGGCAGATCTTTGAAAACAACGGTATGCTTGTCTGCCGTAACTTTTACAGAAGTGGTTTTATACGCCTGTCCTTCTTCCAAAAAACGTTCGTTGGTATTAAAAATTCCTATTTCTATGGTGCCCTTAATGGTTTCAATATTGGTTATATTAAGGGTTAAGACCTTTTTTTCGGATGAAGGGCTTATAAAAAGCAGGGATAGTAATATTATAAGATAATTCACGGTTTCAATTTAAATTATTAGTGGTGTAATGTGTTTTAATAGAATTGTTTTAAAAAAATAGATTCTATCAAATAAGGCAATCAAAGCATATTTGGTTACCCTTATAAAAATAATCGAATTTTCTTCAGAAAAAAGCATTTGTGAAATTTCCCCCTTAATTTTAAGATTCTTCGGAAAGGTCGCGTTCAGAAATCTGTTTTTCAATACGCTTGTTTTCCTTTTCAACGTACTGTCTATGCGCGATGGAAGCCACAAATCCCTTTTTCCGGGAATATAGGTTTTTGATTACCTCAGCCTTACCGTAGAGGGTAATAACATCTTTTGGGAGTATTTCAAAACTTCCTGTAGGCGAACCAATATAGTCGCAATCTTCGCGCTCAATGCCCAAAACGGTAATTCCTTCATGGCGAAGGTCCAGTTCTACCAAAGTTTTATTTGCCATCCAATTATCTTCCTCTACTACTTTCTCGCTAATTTTATAATCGTCCTTTAAGTGAAGAACCGCTGCATAATCCAATATATCCAGATCTGTATACTTTTTCAACATCCTATTTATAATTTTGGAAAGCACCCGGTCTACCCATTTGCTCTTAATTGCCCACCAAACCATGCTTAAACCAATAACCACTATGCCCAAGCCATAAAGTTTTGACGATACAGTATTGGGCAATACAAATGTTAATATAAGGGACGACATTACGGTTACTATCCCGGCATTCCCAATAAGCATAAGGTTGAAAACAATTTTTCGACGAACGGGATGATTCATTATTTTTTCAGATTCCGAAGTGGTAAACCCGGCACCGGTATATGCCGAACGCGCCTGAAATCTGGCGCTTTGGGTAGATAGCCCAGTATGGATTAATGCAATGGTGGCAATTTTTGTAATCAATGCCGAAAGGGCCACGACTAAAAATAATGTAATTGCTGCAATCATATACTTTCAAAATTAATAAGAAATAGGCTGCACCCCTATTTTTTATTAAAACATTATGGTTATTAAAGTTAGCTTTTAGGCTACAGTACAAATATTTCAAAAGATAAGAGGAATTTAAACTTCCTTTTCGCTTCCATCCCAAAAATTTATACCTTGAGCGGGCAATTAAAATACAATTTTTACAATCAATTTACATATGAAAATCCCTTCAATCCAATCTCTTGCCCTTCTTTTAATTTTTCTAATTGGCTTTTATAGCCTAGAGGCGCAAACCTTAAGCGGCTCCCAAATTGACAGCTTGGTGCAGAAAACCATGAAAACGTTTGACGTACCGGGAATGGCCGTGGCGGTTTTAAAGGATGGCAAAATTTATCATAAAAATACCTATGGGGTGCGTTCGTTAAAGACGAAGGCCGAGGTAAATGAAAACACATTATTTGGGGTGGCCTCAAACACCAAAGCTTTTACCACCGCAGCGCTGGGACAACTTATAGATAAGGGAAAGCTTGACTGGGATACCAAAGTAACCGATGTTATTCCCGAATTTAAACTGCACGATGCCTACGTTACCAACGAATTTACTGTTCGCGATTTGGTTACCCACCGCAGCGGACTAGGTTTGGGTGCCGGCGATTTAATGATTTTTCCGGCAGACAATACCACTACAAAAGAAGAAATGATCCACAATCTGCGGTATCTAAAGCCTGTATCGTCTTTCCGAAGCAAGTTTGATTATGACAATTTGCTTTACATAGTTGCTGGCGAAATCGTTTCCCGAATTTCGGGCAAAAGTTTTGATGATTATATTTCTGAAAATTTCTTTAAGCCACTAAAAATGAATCGCTCCCTGCTTGCCATCCCAGCAATAAAAGCAGACCAAAACCGAATAGATGGCCATGCACCCGTTAACGGCAAATTGGAACTTACCGCAGACACCTTCACCCAGATTGCAACCCCCGCCGGCGGAATCTTTGCTTCCATTAATGATATGGCCACTTGGGTGCAGGCGCAACTGAATGAGGGTAAATACGGCGAAAAATTAGAGGACAGTCTGTTCAGCAAAAACATACACCAAGAAATGTGGACCCCCCAAACTCTTCTTAGAAGCGGAAAAGGGCCCTATAACACGCATTTTTCAGCCTATGGCCTAGGTTGGTTTTTAAGCGATGTAAACGGCTATTTTCAAGTTACCCACACTGGCGGCCTAAACGGTATTGTAAGCCAAGTAACCCTTATCCCGGAGCTGGAACTGGGTATTATAGTGCTTACCAATCAGCAAAGTGGCGCGGCGTTTACAGCAATTGCCAATTCAATTAAAGATGGGTATTTCGGTATAAAAGGCAAAGACCGAATTAAACAATATAACAACAATCGTTTGGCTAGCGAAAAAGAGGAAGACAGTATAGTTTCGGTGGTTGAAAAAAACATTGCCGCACAGCTAAAAAGCAAAATGCCAAAACCCAGTCCAGCAGATTATGTGGGAACTTATAAAGACGTATGGTTTGGCG
>CAXBDO010000130.1:0-6677 GCA_963974165.1 uncultured Aequorivita sp. | reverse complement strand
CTGCCTACAAGGCAGGGTGCAAAAGATTTGACGGTGCCATTCAAGGTTTTGGAGGTTGCCCAATGGCGAAGGACGATTTAACGGGAAATATGCCCACCGAAAAAATGTTGAGTTATTTTACTACTGAAAAAGTGTTGAGCAATATAAACCCAATGTCTTTTGAAAGTGCGCACAATGAGGCCACCAAGATTTTTACGAAATACCATTAAAATGATTAGAAGCTTTTTAATTATCGTCGTCCTCAGTTTTTTTAATTTGGGCTGCTCTGGATTGAAATCTCCGGCGAACCCCAACAGCAATGAAAAAACGGTAACACTAAAGATTGTCCAGATAAACGATGTGTATGAAATTGCACCCTTAAACGCAGGTGAGTATGGAGGCTTGGCAAGAGTGGCCTATATTCGCGATTCAATTAAACAACGCTTTCCAAATACCTATTTGTTTTTAGCTGGCGATTTTTTAAACCCTTCTTTGCTTGGAACCATTAAAGTTGATGGTGAACGCGTAAATGGTAAGCAAATGGTAGAAGTGCTAAATGCGATGGATGTTGATCTGGTAACTTTCGGCAACCATGAATTCGATTTAAGTGAAGCCGATCTTCAAAAAAGATTAGATGAATCTAATTTTGCTTGGACTTCAGCTAATGTTCGCCACATTTCTGCAGCGGGTACAAATTTTTTCAAAGGGAAAAAGAATAATAGTATTTCCGTTGCATCAGATTATTCCATTTTTACTGCAAGCAATGAAGCGGGAAAAAGTATAAAGTTTGGTGTGTTCGGGGTTACGCTGCCGTCCAACCCTAAAGATTATGTGCATTACGGAGATATTTATGAAAATTCGGAGAGAGCCTATAAATTGGCACAGCAGGAATCGGATTTTGTAGTTGGGCTTACCCATGTTGCCATAGATGAAGATATGGAAATTGCCAAACGTTTGGAATCAATTCCGCTTATTATGGGAGGGCACGAACATTTTAATATGCTCGAAAAAGAAGGCGCCACTATAATTACAAAGGTAGATGGCAATGCAAAAAGCGCGTATGTACATACGCTAACTTATAATTTGGCTACCAATAACCTTCACCTAAATTCAGAATTGGTTATGGTAACCAGTAAAATTGCCTCTTCGGCCAAGGTGGAACCAGTAGTTAAAAAATGGAATGCGCTTTTGGAACAAAAATTAAAGGAAACTATTGCCGATCCTACGCAGATTGTATATCATGCTACAGACCCTCTGGATGGAACAGATACCGCCAACCGCAGCAAACAGACCAATATGGGCGCACTAATTGCACGTGCTATGGCATATGCTTTTCAAGATTCAGTTGATGGTGCATTGGTTAATGGGGGTTCCATCAGGATAGATGATAAACTAGAGGGCGATGTAACTGCCGTAGATATTTTTCGGGTGCTTCCATTTGGAGGGGGCGTGTTAAAAGTAGAACTAAATGGGAAGCTTTTAAAGGAAATTTTGGATTACGGAGAAGCCCAAAGCGGGGAAGGGGCCTATCTACAACGCTATAACTTTTCAAGAAATAACAAAGGTGCTTGGCAAATAGGTGACGGCATTGAAACTATAATTGACTCAAAAACGTATACTGTTGCATTTACTGATTTTCTGTTGAAAGGTTTGGATATACCTTTCCTAAAACATGATAATCCCGGGATAGTAAATATATATACTCCAAAGGAAACTGAAATAGCTGCCGATATCCGTAGGGCAATTATCTCGTACTTAACTTCTAAATAATTAAAAGATGAAAAAAGGTATAAAGATTTTTTTAATAGTAGCGCTCATAGCTCTAATCGCAATTCAATTTATTCGACCTGAAAAAAATAACGGCGGCTACGAAAGTGTGGCGATTTTTGAAGCTGAAACAAAGCCCACGCAGGAACTTGCCCAGATATTAAAAGAGAATTGTTACGATTGCCACAGCAACCAAACCTATTATCCTTGGTATGCCGAAGTAGCTCCCTTTTCACTTTGGCTGGAAGAACATATTGAGGATGGCAAAAAGCATTTTAATGTATCTGCTTGGGAAGAATATACTACAAAAAAGAAGGAGCACAAGTTAGAGGAATTGGTGGAAATGGTAGAAGAAGATGAAATGCCACTAAAATCGTATACCATCATCCACGGAAATCTTTCGGAATCTGAAAAAAAATTGTTATTGCAATGGGCTGGGGTTGCAAGACTTAAATACAAACAGCAACTGGAAGTCTCTACAAACGATACCAATTAATTTCAAACTTTATTTAAATTTATTCTAAATAACTTGTGAGGTTTAGTTTTCACTATTATTTTTGCGGCTGAAAAATCAATCTATTTTAATTCAGTCTAAATAATAGCTAAATGAAAAACCTACTTTCAACCACATTAATTTTTTCCGCACTTATTTTTGCTTCCTGTTCCTCTGATGACGACAATCCTATAGTTCAAAATACCGTTGAGGCACCTGCAACCTATAAATTTATGAGAGGTTCAGAATCCACGGTAAGTTTTGATGGGCAGACCACCAGAATTTTAATGGCCGGAGAAACCGCAAATGCCTTTATGGATTTTGACAATACCACAGAGGCTTCATTATTGGCTATGTTCAACCACCAAGCAGGAAACAATGATTTTTCTGAAGCTAGTTTAAATGCTTCAGATAAAAATCTTCGCAGCAAAACTGCAACTTCATATGATTATTTTTTCACCAATACTTCTGAAACTGCCGAAATTAGAGCAGATTTTGAAAATTATATTTCTTCACAAATAAACGAGGTATTTCCAAATAATATGGTAGTTGCCGCCCCCGGAGTGGCAGGCCAGATTGCAGATGGTTCTCGCACAAGATATGTTAATGCTAAAGGTTTAGAGTACAATCAGGCCTTTGCAAAAAGCCTTTTGGGAGCTGTCATGGCGGATCAAATGCTTAACAACTATTTAAGTACGGCTGTGCTTGATGAAGGTAATAATCGTGAAAATAACGATAACGGTATTACTGAACAAAACAGAGCATACACCACTATGGAGCACAAATGGGATGAGGCATACGGTTACCTTTATGGAACATCTGCCAATCCTGAAAACCCAAATTTAACTATTGGTGAAGATGATAAATTTTTGAACGAATATGTGGGTCGCGTTAACGATGACCCAGACTTTTCAACCATTGCTGCTGAAATTTTTGATGCCTTCAAATTGGGTCGTGGCGCAATTGTTGCTAAAAATTATGAAGTTCGTGATGAGCAGGTAGCTATCATCCGCGAGAAAATCTCTGAAGTAATAGCAGTACGTGGTATTTATTACCTACAAGCCGGAAAGAATAAAATTGTTGACGGTGATCGTCAGGGAGCTTTCCACGCTTTATCGGAAGCCTATGGCTTCGTTTACAGTTTACGTTTTACTAGAAAATCTGATAACAGCACACCGCTTTTCACAAAAACTGAAGTGGATGCACAATTGGATATGTTGATGGATTCTTCAAACAATGGCTTTTGGGATATTACCCCAGAAACTTTAGACGCAGTTTCTGAAGCCATAGCTGCAAAGTTCGATTTTACCGTTTCACAAGCGGGAAGTTTATAGTTTAACTGTGTTAGTAGCCAATCGGTCGGAAATGCTGACCGGTTGGTTTTTTTAAATAAAAATCAAAATCTTTAAAATGAAATTTTTAAAATTAGGAATTCTTTTGGCATTCATAATAGCTGCAATTACAGCTTGTTCAAGCGATAATGATAGCCCTGAAGAAACAAACGATACTTTTGACCGCGGTGCTATGCTTACAAACTGGGCCGATAATATTATTATTCCGGCATATACCAGTTTTAATGCCAAGGTGGTTGAAATGGAAGCTGCAACAACTACTTTTAACGCAGCGCCTACTGTAGAAAATCTGCAAACACTTCGTTCGGTTTGGAAAGATGCTTATGTGTCATTCCAAAATGTTTCTATGTTTGAAATAGGAAAGGCCGAGGAAGTCCGTTTCAGAAATCGTTTGAACGTGTATCCTACAAACGTTGTCCAAATTGAAGATTTTATAGCCACCGGCAATTATGATTTTGCCTTGCCTTCCACCATTGATAAACAAGGATTTCCAGCAATGGATTATATGCTGAATGGCTTAGCAGAAACCGATGCGGAAATTGTAACTTTTTACACTTCAAACACAAATGCTGAAGGGTATAAAAACTATTTGTCAACCCTTTCTGAAACTATATCAAATTTGAGCAACGAGGTGCTTACAAGCTGGACGGGCGGTTACCGCGATACGTTTGTGGCAAACACAAGCTCCTCGGCTTCCGGGGCCGTAGATAAACTTACAAACGATTACATCTTTTATTTTGAAAAAGCGCTTCGGGCCGGTAAAGTTGGTATTCCCGCAGGTATATTTTCAAACGGAACTTTGCCACAAAACGTAGAGGCATTCTACAAAAAGGATATTTCAAAAGAACTTTTATTGGGAGCTATTGATGCCAGTGTAAATTTCTTCAATGGAAAAAGTTTCAACGGAAACACCACAGGAGAGGGTTTTAAATCATATTTGGGATATTTAAACACCATCAAAAACGGTGCAAACCTAAGCGCTTTAATAAACGATCAATTCAACGTTGCACAGAATAAAGCAAATGAACTTAATGCCAATTTCGTACAACAAATAGACACCGACAATTCAAAAATGCTAGCTACGTATGACGAATTGCAACGTCTTGTCGTGCTTTTGAAGGTAGATATGGTACAGGCTTTTGATGTTACCATAGACTACGTTGACGCTGACGGCGACTAATGTTTACGGCTGTTCAAAAATATTTAAAGAAAGACACACAGGCCGCGCCACTCGCGGTCTTTCGTGTTTTTTTTGGTTTTATGATGTTTTTGAGCATTGTCCGTTTTTGGATGAATGGGTGGATTGATAAACTTTACATCCAACCGAAATTTTTCTTCAGTTATTATGGTTTTGAATGGGTAAAACCCATTGGCGATTATACCTATCTTCTTTTTATAATCTGTGGAATTGCTGCGCTTTTCGTGGCTTTGGGCTATAAATACCGAATAGCGATTATCGTTTTCTTTTTAAGCTTCACTTATATCGAGTTGATGGATAAAACCACTTACCTTAACCATTATTATTTTATAAGCTGCGTTGTGTTTTTAATGATTTTTCTTCCCGCAAACGCATACTTTTCGGTAGATGCTAACAAAAATCCGGAAAAAGCATTCCAAATGGTTCCAAAATGGACCGTGGATAGTATCAAACTTATGTTGGGTATCGTATATTTTTATGCAGGTTTGGCAAAATTGAACAGTGATTGGCTCTTTGACGCAATGCCGCTTAAAATTTGGCTCCCCTCAAAATATGACCTTCCTTTTTTGGGAGATTTGATGCAGCAGCAGTGGGTACATTACGCTTTCAGTTGGAGCGGGGCCCTTTATGATTTGGCCATCCCTTTTTTGCTGCTTTACAGGCGTACGCGCTGGTTTGCTTTTGCCTTGGTTGTGCTATTTCACGTACTGACGCGGGTTTTGTTTCCTATCGGAATGTTCCCGTATATAATGATCGTAAGCACGCTTATCTTTTTTGACTCTGGTTTTCACCGAAAAATAATTCGTTTTATTTCAAAATTATTGGGAATAGATTATTTCAAAATGGTCGCTTTGTCCCAAACAAGGAAATACCGTTTCAAAAGAAGTATTGCCCTGCCAATTCTTGCTGTGTTTTTTGTGATTCAGCTATTGTTTCCGTGGCGCTATTTGGCGTATCCCAACGAACTTTTTTGGACAGAGGAAGGCTACCGGTTTTCGTGGCGCGTTATGTTGATGGAGAAGGCTGGTTATGTACAATTCAAAATAAAAAATACCCAAACGGGGGAGCAATTTTTAGTGGATAACACAGATTTTTTGACCCCTTTTCAGGAAAAACAGATGAGTACCCAGCCAGATTTTATATTGCAATATGCACATTTCTTGGGAGAACATTTTGAGGCGCAAGGCCATAAAAATCTGGCTGTTTATGTAGAAAGTTATGTTGCACTCAATGGAAGGTTGAGCCAGCCCTACGTAAACCCGAATGTAGATTTGATGAAACAACGGGAATCCTTCCAAAAAAAGGATTGGATCCTTCCATTTAACGATACAATTAAAGGATTTTAAAATTATACAATGTTGAAAAACGCCCTATTTCTATTTTTTCTTTTTGTGAACCTTTCAGTACTTGCACAATTTTCAGTTTCGGGAAAAGTTATTTCTAAGGAAACCCAAGCCCCGATAGCTTACGCCGAAGTATATATTCTCGATATTGGAAAATCTAAAGTAAGTGACGAAAACGGAAATTTTGAGTTTTCCGATATTCCCGCTGGAGCCTATGAGTTTGCAGTCTTCAATTTGGAATTTGAGGTTTTAAAAAAACAGCTGACTATTTCAGAAAATACTGTAATTACCTTTGAGTTAAAATTGTTGGGCGAGCAACTTTCCGAAGTACTTATTACAAAACGAAAGGAGGAAATTTTTGCTTTGCGAAATTTAAAGCAGGTGGAAGGCACGGCTATTTACGCGGGTAAAAAGAGCGAAGTTGTAGTTATGGATAACCTTACCGCAAATACGGCTACCAACAACGCACGCCAAATTTATGCGCAGGTTGTGGGGCTTAATATTTATGAAAACAACGACGGCGGCTTGCAGTTGAACATTGGCGG
>CAXBDO010000129.1:0-6740 GCA_963974165.1 uncultured Aequorivita sp. | reverse complement strand
TAAACTTTATTAAGGATATTCCCGATGTGGACCAAAGCCCGGTAAACAACAAAGCGTTTACCATAGACGAGTTGAAGCGCATAAAAACTAAACTGGAGGCCGAGGATCCATACCTTATTTATTTCATCAGTTTTATGCTGTATTCATTATTACGGCCACGCGAAATATGCAGGCTTCGGGTAAAGGACATCAACAAAACCCAAAATTTCCTGTCCATAGAAACCAAGACCGATGCGCTTAGCCACCGCCGCATTATTGAAAAACTGAAACCTACCTTGGAAGCGTTGAAATTGGAAAACGAGCCAGATAGCTATCATATTTTTAGCAATATGAACCGCCCAAGAGATTGGAGCGAAGTAGATTTAAAAAGTAGGGTGGACCATTTTGGGGAACGGTTCCGGAAAATAAAAAAGGAAATGGGTTTTGGTACAGAATACACCCTTTACTCTATGCGGCATACTGCAATAATGGATTTATTTCACAGCTTGCAAAGGCGAGGGCTGGGCGAGCAGGAAATTCTTTTTAAGCTTATGCCTATAACCCAGCACAAAAGCGTTGCCGGTATTAAGAACTATCTGAGGCAGCATAAAAAAAGCATCCCGCCAGATCATTCAGATATTTATACGTTGGAATTTTAGATAATATATACGTATATATTATCTGTGGAATTTGCTTTTTTTAGGGGGTGGGGTTACAAACATTAAATGTTGCGGCATTTCACCATCAACTTTAATTTTCAAATTTTTATACTTTCCGTCAACCACAAATTCTTTAATTGAAGCATAATGTCTGGCGCTCATATTCAAAAATTCGAATTCTAGATTCTTCGGGATTAGCGCTATATAGTCGTCAACTTGTTTTTTATAATCTATTTCCATTTCTCAAAAGTACGAAATAAGTGCTTATATAGTATTTTCTGTTAAAAAGTCTCACTTTCCACATCTACCTGCATAATTTTTTCGCTTTTAATTTTGCGGTTTATTTTTTTGATGATGTGCAGCTCGTTGTATTTTTTACTTAATTCTTCAATGTTTATAATTTCAAAAGGCGAACACTCAAAACTATCTTTAAAGCTATAACTGTTTACCCGGAAGTTTAGCCAGTTTTCCCACCAATTTTTAAATACATTCTGTAACGATAATTTTGTGGCTATTGAAATTGGGCAAGTTGGTTTGCCCGCCTGAAGGCCATCGTACAAACAAAAATCCAGATCGCTGCTTTCTTCTGGCATTACGGCCGTAACAACATATTTATTGCTTTCTACCACCGCAGGCTGCACCTTCATTTCTATTGTAATTTCGTCGCTTACATCGGCATCTAGGTCGCTAAAAATCTGGCCGTCTTTGTTGTAAAAAATCTTTTCGGTATTGGCATAAAGCAGTTTATAAAACCTATTTGTGTTGCGTTGGCGTTTTGTTTTGCTGGTTTCTAAATGCGAATGATCGCGAACGGCACGGGTAAAAATACTGGTCTGCAGAAAATTGATGGCCACGGTTTTTTCGCCTGGCACTACTTCAATATTCCACCAATTTTTTAAAAGGTTTACAAATTCGCCAAAGGTCATATCTGGTACAAAATCTGACAGGGTGAAAAATGTAGGAAAAATATTTAATTGCCCGTCTGAAAATGAAATTTCGAATGTATTGAAATCTGCAATATTTCTATCTGTATGTTTCAACGTTAGCTCTACCACAATCGGGTCCATCTCGTCTGCAGGGGTAACTTCAATAGTTACGGTTTCATCCAGCTGTACGCGGTTGTTTCGCGAAAGCCAGTTTTGCACCAATGTAAGCTCGTTGCTTAGCGCATTTTTCCTAAAAATACTTAAATTGAAAAGCGAAGCCAGTACCGGATCTAGATTAATATTGAATTTTAGGTCGTAGGTACCGCTGGCTTCGGGCACAAATTCGCGGGTGTAGATATTGTACAGATTGCCGTCTGCATCTGGCATTACGTTGGTGCGCGTGGAAAACGAAAATTTTAAGTACTGACTGCCATCCAACCGCTCTAGGTAATTTTGCGGCATGTAAAGCAAGCGTTTTAAGTCTGGATGCTGAAAAACTTCGCCCACCACAGATTTACCTGCAGTTTTAAAGCCGAATTTCAATATTTCCAGCACGTACGGAAATGGCGCAAGTACATTTCTATTAATATACACATTTTCTTCGCCCGAAGTGTCTATTTCATTTTCCAGAAAAGCGCCGTCTGCATAATTATTTACAAAACCTTCAAAAAGATCGTAATTACTATCGCTCGCAATTTCTGGAGCATAGACCATCGGGAAGTTATACGCAGTTGCTGGCCACGCTTGGGTAATTTTATCGGCTGCAAAATCGGCCAAGTTGCCAGCAAGCTGTGTGGGCCACGGCAGGTCTTTAAGTTTTGTGCTGTACACGGCCAATTCGGCATCGCCAAAGTTTATCTGGCATTCAATATTATCTTCAAAAATTTCACCCAGAAATAAAGTGGCTTCATAATGTTTGTGCGGAAGTACCAAACGGCCTTTTTCCTTAAAATCGATACTTGTAATATTTTCCAAAGTAGGAAGGCCCAGCTTTATAAGCAAATCTGCATTCGCTTTTATGGTGAAGGGCAGGCTGTAGTTTTTATTGATGCTATCGGTAAATATGTCGTTTTCTTCGTTTAACGACACGCCGTAAGCGGTTAAATCCCACTGAAAATTATCTGACTGGTAAAGAATCATACTACGGCCGATTTAAATTTAAGGGTTAATGTTGGCGTAAACTCGCGCGTTTTAAAGGTGTCTATGTTTCGGGTGCTGCTTATAACCTCGGTGCGCGTGCCGTTAATTTCTACCCAAACGCGCTTGGCTTTTAATAGGGTTGCCAAAAATTCGCGCTCGGCGGTAGTGTAAATATTGCCGGTGTTTAAGCTGAATTCCTTGGGGTCTTTGGTGGCGATTACTTTTTCGTAATCTTGTCCGTCTACAGAAAATGTAACCGTTTCGGCATCTTGGAGCACGGCAATTTCTACCGGGCCGGTGCAATTGTAAATTTCGGGAAGATCCCATTCGTTTTCCCAGATAATTTGCGTGGTGGCAAGTTGGGTGGGTTTAATCTGGATTTCAAATTCAAAAAAGCCGAAAGTGAACAAAGCCCTATCGCCCGCAACCAGGTTTAATTGCGCTACTGAAAAAATAGCGGTGTAAATATCTGTTGCAGGCACGGAAACGGGTATGTTTATGGGGGGAACATCTGAGGCTTCCTGTATTTTCACAATTTTACAAGTAGCAATAGTAGCGGTAGAACGTACCGAAAAAGCCAGAAAACCATCTGCCGGGACTGTTATTTTTGAAGGCAGATACGTTAAAATATTGCCGGAAACCTCGCTCGATAAATCTTCTGGGGGCGTGGTGCCGTTTATAAAATGCGTGTTTTCTATAGCAGTGGTGTGCGGATTTAAAGGCAAGCCGGTTAAGGGTTGGCTGGCAATTCTAAAATCGTAACGCACTGGCTCTATTGCTTTATAAAACACCGTAGCCAAGGGGGGCAAGATTGCTTTTTGCAACAAAATTGCAGTTTCCAAGCCTACAACCACAGAAGCTATATTGCGGTAATACGGCACCTTGCGCACATAGTTTTTTACGCCAAAGGCAGGGCCTTGGGCTTTTATGGTTACCACGGCCTGCTGGTTGCCGGTGGAAGAAGTAAGCATTATTTTGTTGCGATCGTCTGCAAAGTAAAATCCGTTGGTTTTAATATCCGGAAACTGTTTTGCAACAATTATTAAAAGTACATCTACAATAGTAACGCCTTCTGTAGTGGTAACGGTAATTTTACCGGGGTAAGTGCCCACGGCCATTGCCTGTGTGGCTTGGGTAGAAGCTGTTACCGAAGTATAGCCAATAGGCACGCTTAAATGCGAAAGACTTAGCCATGGTACATCTACGGCAAGGGTAGCAGCAAGGGTGGTATCTATGGTAAAGGCGCGCACATCTGTAGGCACTACGCCATAGGTTTCTGAAAATTCTAGGGCAATTGGGTTTACGATTGTATAATCTTCTGAAGAAGTGCCGGTAACATTTACGTGTACCGTTCCAAATTTTTGTGTGCGGCCATCGTCTACCAAAAATTGGGCGGTGCTTAAACCAATTGGTAATGTAGCGGTATCTACAAAAAGAGCTACATTATTACTGCCGGTACCGTTGTATTGGCTAAAAGTTAACCAGTTTTCAGACGGAACAATGCTCCAGCTGCTGGAAGTTTCTATACGGCAATAATTGGCAGGTGGGTTTGGATCGCCATTTACATGCTGAATGGTAAAAATACTAGGGCTAATGGATAGGGGTGTAAATTGTAAAACCCGCAGCGTAATGGGCAGCGCGTTTGTGGTAAAGTTTGTCCAGTTGTTAAATGGGGGATACTTTGCCTGGCCTTTTAAAACCACGTTGCCGCTATGGAAACCAACGGGCAGGTTGTTTGCCACGGAAGCTTTGATGGAAACATTAAAAGTAAGCTGCCATTGCTCGTCTTCATTCTGGGTAATGGCGCCAAGGGAAATATTGATCCAGTCTGGTTTTTGAAACACGTACATATTGCGCATTTCCTGCTCCATTACAAAAATCTCATCCTCGTTAGGAATTACCCCGGAATGCGGCAAATAGTTAAAACTGAGCGATACGGGATTAAATCCTAGTTCCATTGTTATGGTTTTTTAATTTTTGAATTGCTTTTTATTTTATCCAGCTTTTTTTGAACTTCCTGGCGTTTTACTTCGGCTTCGGTGTCGTAGTAATTGTCTACCACTAATGGAGCTTCTAATCTGTCTAGTAATTTTTGCAGCAATACATTATTTACTGCAACATCTACAGAAGAACCACCAAATGAACTACTCGAAAAATTAGAGGAGTTGCTTTCTACATCGCCACCATCTGCATATTTACCTAATTTTCGTTTTCGCTTGCCTTCTAGATACTCTAAAATTTGGGGTACTTCTGGATCGCGGCGTACAAATTCTGGCACTACGTATTCATTTTTGTGGACTACTCCTGCAACTTCGTGGCCAGAACCGTCTGTGTAGCCCATACCAAAGGCATCTGTATAACCACCTTTATCAAAACCTTTTATGGATGTACCTACAATAGATGCTATTTGTGTAGCGGCCGAAAGTTTTGTAGCCAAAATATTTTTTGTCGTGGCAGCAAGGGCCATTGGATAGAATGGGTTAGGTGGTGGTGGTACAGCAGCTAAATTAGCTGTAGCCAAGGCAATACCTCTAGAGGCATTTACAATAATTTCATTTATTGCAACTCCTTTTTCAAGGATAAATAACGCTTTGTAAATTCCTGAACTTTCATCGAAGAAATTTTTTAAGGAAGATATTCCGGATTCTAATAATTGTGATTTAGCGGTTTGTAGATTTGCTTCGGCGTCTATTAGGCTATCAGCAAATTTCTGATGCTCTTTTGTGGTTTTGGCTGCCGCATCATCACGTATTTTCTGCATTCGTTCTTGGTGCGTTAGCTCTAGAAGTTCTTTCAGTTCGTTTTGCTCAGTAACGGTAAGTTCTAATTTTTCAAGCTCAGAAAGTTGTCTTTCATAATCCTGCTCTTCTTTAAGCAGACGCTCCTCTTCGTCAGATTCTGTTTGGGCGGTTTTTAATTCGGCCAACAATGCTTTTTTGCGCTCCTCAAAGTTTTCAATATTTTTTAAAATTTGGGCATCGCGCTGCGCATCGTACTCTTGGTTTATAAGGGCCAAAGTTTCTTTATCGGCTCTTAATTCTTCTGCTTCGGCTAATGCTCTAGCGCGTTGACGTTCTATTTTTTGAAGTTGTGTTTCGTCCTCCCTGTCTTCCGCTTTTTTCTCATATTCTTCATTGAGTTTATCGATTGCGTCACGACGCTTTTTCTCCTCGGCTTGGGCAGCTTTTGAAAGTTTATCGCGTTCGCCAGATAAAGCTTCGTACTTCGTAATCATTGCCTCAATTTCAGCGGCGGTGGCTTCGGGGCCGTATGGAATGCCAAGGGCTTTAGCACGTTTTTGGGCTTCGGCTAAAGTAGCAGCGGTTTGGGCTTTTTCGCGTTCTACGATTTTTTCTAAATAATCGCCAGATAATTCTTCCAGGTATGTTTTGGTTGATAACTCGGCAAGTTTTATTTGTTCTGCTTTCTTTTGTAAGGCATCAATTTCCTCTCCAGTTAATGCAATTTCTATACGGTTTTTGCCTTTGTTGTCTCCAGCACTTACAGTTTTAATAATATCGCCGTCTTTATTTCTCCTGTTAAGCGCAGCGTTTACGCGGTCTAATTCTTGTCCATACTCCCTTAAAGATTTTTTTTGCTCATCAATAATCTCTTTATTTTTAATTGCCAATATACCTTGTTGGACTTTTATAAAATCTTTAGCTTTTTCGGAAGAAATATCTAAAGCATTTCCATATTCGTCAAAAGCAGTAATTGCTGTTGGCACAGCGTCGGCAATTTCGCCAATTACTACTTTTAATCTATCTTGCTCGTCCTTGCTTAATTGGGTTTTGCCTTTTAGGTTTTCATATTCATCAATTAATGGAGGAAGGTCTTTTTTTAACTGAATAACTTTTGTGGCCTGCTGCTCAAAAGCTTCAGAAAGATCGCCCGCAGGTGTAACAGCTGCCAGCATACTTGTAGCTATGTTTTTAAAAAAACTACCAGCGCCGGAACCCTCTATTAATTTGCCTAACCTAAGTTGTGTATTTTCTAATTGGGCATTCCATTTTGAATTGGAGTTTGCGGCTTCATC
>CAXBDO010000128.1:0-6747 GCA_963974165.1 uncultured Aequorivita sp. | reverse complement strand
AAGCACGCCACAAAAATCAAACACCTTAGTATTTGCATTTAAGTTTAGCCCACGAAATTCGGTGTGGGCCACTAAGAATACTACGATATCGGCTTTTTCGGTAGCTTCAGTGGTTTCAGTTAACTGGTGTTTGCTTTCTTTATGTAAATTAGGTTCCACGAACAATACGATGAAACCATCTTTCTTCAGCGTTTCTGCTACGTGTAAGGCAGGAGATTCGCGTAAATCATCTATATTCGGTTTAAAGGCAAGGCCCATACAAGCAATAGAAGCATCTTTGCCATTATCTATTTTAAACTGAAGGGCGGCATTCTTTACTTTTTCAATGGCCCATTCGGTTTTGTAATTGTTGATTTCACGCGCAGAACGAATAATTTTTGATTCCTCCGGAAACTCAGAAACTATAAACCAAGGGTCTACAGCAATACAATGCCCTCCAACTCCGGTTCCGGGCTGAAGAATGTTTACACGCGGATGTTTGTTTGCCAAACGGATTAATTCCCACACATTGATATTTGCCTTTTCGCAAATCATAGAAAGCTCGTTAGCAAAAGCAATCTGTACATCGCGCGAGGAGTTTTCTACAAGTTTGCACATTTCTGCTGTTTGTGAATTTGTTTTGTGAAGCTCTCCTTTTACAAAATGCTTATAAAACCAAACAGCCTTTTCGGTTGAAGCGTCGTCTATTCCACCAATGGCACGATCGTTCTGTTCCAGTTCATAGATTACATTCCCAGGCAAAACGCGTTCTGGGCAATAGGCTATATAAATTTCGCCTTTTAAATCTGGGCGTTCATTAAATATTATTTCTTGGATTTTATGAGTAGTGCCAACAGGGCTTGTAGATTCCAAAATAACCAAGGCGCCCTTGCTAAGCGTAGGGATTATTTTCTTGACCGCGCTCTCAACATAGGAGAGATCTGGCACATGATTTTCTTTAAAAGGAGTGGGTACAGCTATAAGGTATACTTCTGCCGCAATTGGCTCCGTAGAAGCTTTTAGATAACCTTGCTTAACTACATGATGAACGAGACCGTCAAGGTCGGGCTCAACAATGTGGATTTTCCCTTCGTTAATTGTATCAATTACACTTTGGGAAATATCTACCCCGGTTACATTCAATTTTTTGCTTGCAATTAATGCGGCGGTAGGCAGGCCAATATAGCCTAGCCCCATCATTACCACAGTGGGCTTATTTTCCATCATTTAACGCTTCTATATAATTTACGATCCGGGCTGTTGCCTGTCCATCGCCATATGGATTGTGGAGCAGGCTCATACCCTTATAGTAATCGTCGTTTCGTAATAATTTTTCAGTTTCTTCTATAATTCTATTCGAATCCGTTCCTACTAAAATTACAGTGCCTTCTGCAACCGCCTCAGGGCGTTCGGTAGTTGTTCTAGTTACCAATACCGGTTTTCCTAGGCTTGGCGCTTCTTCCTGGATTCCTCCACTGTCAGTAATAATGAGATACGATTTTTCCATTAACCAAATAAAAGCAGGATAGGCCAATGGTGCAACCAAAAAGATGTTATCAATACCTCCGAGAAGTTCATTTACTGGGCCAATAACATTTGGATTAAGATGCACGGGGTAAATTATCTGTACCTCTGGATTATTTTGCGCAATTGTTTTTAAGGCTGCGCATATACTTATAATTCCATCGCCGTGATTTTCTCTTCGGTGCCCCGTTACCAAAATAATTTTCTTCTGATAGTCTAGAACAGTTTTTAAATTTTCAATTTCATCATCCCTAAAATTCTCGGCATTTACCTTTTCAATACCATACAGAAGCGCATCAATTACGGTATTACCGGTTACTAAAATATTTTCTGCTTTGGTGTTTTCAGCCAAGAGATTTTTTTGGGAAAGCTCGGTAGGTGCAAAGTGATAATCGGCTATTTTTCCGGTAAGTTGCCTATTAAATTCTTCTGGAAAAGGATATTGCCTATCAAAAGTTCGTAAGCCGGCTTCTACATGGCATATTTTCGCACCGCTATAAAAAGCGGCAATACCAACTGCCATAGAAGTGGTAGTATCGCCATGAACGTAAACATAATCTGGTTTAACCTCATCCAGAACAGCCTTCATATTTTCTATTATAGTAGCCGTTAGTGAATACAGGTTTTGGTTTGGGCGCATTAAATCCAAATCGAAATCTGGCGTTATTTCGAAAAAATCTAATACTTGATCTAGCATTTCGCGATGCTGGGCAGTTACGCAAACCTTGGTGTCAAAATTAGGGTTCTGTAAGAATTTTTGAACCAAGGGAGCCATTTTTATGGCCTCTGGCCTCGTTCCAAAAACGATTAAGTTTTTCTTTTTCATTAAAATTTTTCTTTGAAAAAAAATATTTTTAGCTAAATGCGAGGATTACCCCAAGACTATTGGTTTGAATATTTTTTTAAATTTTTAAAGAGATACATAACGAAAAAGACCAGCGAAAACAGTAATACTAGGTAGATAGGATACTTAACCTTGTTTGAAAGTTGAAACATTTTTTTAGATTCCAAATTATAATCTGCGCTTACCATTTTAATGGGCACGTTGAAATCTATAGCTTGCATTTTAAGCTCAACTATCTCTTCTATCAGTTGTCTTTTTCTATCAATAAGATTAAACAAATCGGTTCCGTTATTGATTGAAACATTTGCGTCCACGCCACTTGTAGTTCCATTCATTTTCATAACAGAGTCAATTTGAGCTATCATAGCATAATGTTCCTTAATGTCCAAAGCATTATTTTCTTTATAGATTACTTGATAATCTTTAAAATGCTGGTTATCGTTTAGATACTCAAGCAAGTTGCTTACAATTTTTTCGGAAGCATCGTTACCGCGTATGGCAATATTCATTCGGTGGTATTTATAATATTTACTGGTAGCAAGATCTTCGGCATATTTTGAAAAATCTTGATTCTCGGCAATAAGCCTTAAGACATCAAAATTTCTATATGACTTTGATATAAAATTGTAAATATCTACAATGGGGTCGAGTTCTATTGAACGGATTTTGTAAAAATCATCACCAAAAATATTTTTAAGATAGATTGAATCGCCTTGTGCTATTTTAATATTGATAGCCTCTGCTCTTCCGTACATATAATCTACGCTCTCAAAATTCGGAATTACTATAATTTCGGTATCATAGATTTTTTCAGAATTGTAATCTTTGTAATATCCATATCCAAAACCTATCAGCACAAGAACAATTAGGATTATAAAGTACTTTTTTATGAAATCCATGGCTTGAAAAAGAGCTCTAGCCAAGTGCTTTAAAAAATTATTGGATTTTCGGAATAAATACCCTAAATCAACCTCTTCCGATGAGTTTTGCTGTGCCATAAATAAAATTTTATCAATTATTGGTATCTAGTTTTATTACAGATTGAAGGCTTTCCTTCCAATTTGCATAGTCTAAATTCAACTTATTCTGTGCCTTAGTGTTATCCAACACACTGTATTCGGGCCGAGCGGCAAAAGTACGGTAATGGTTGGTTTTTGCAAGATTTGTATCTTTTAATTTTCCCGATAGCAAGAGGATGGCTTCAGCAAAGCCAAACCATGTTGTTTCGCCTTTATTGCTGTAATGATAAACGCCATAATCTACTGAATCTTGTGCAATTATTTTTAAAAGCGCTATGGCCAAATTATTTGCGTTTGTAGGGGTTCCCGTTTGTTCTGTGGTAATAGTAAGCGGTTTTCCCTCTTCGGAATATTTTAATATCGTTTTTAAAAAATTATGTCCGTATTGCGAGTAGAGCCAAGAAGTACGAAGGATAAAAAACTTATCGGATATTTCTTGAATATATTCTTCACCTTTTAGCTTTGAGGCTCCGTATACATTGATGGGAGAGACACTATCAGTTTCTAAATATGGGGTGGTTTTTTTACCATCAAAAACGTAATCCGTTGAAATATGAAGTAAAACAACATCTTTTTCCTTACAGATTTGCGCTAAATTTTTAACTGCTTCGGCATTTATGGCGAATGCTTTTTCTGGTTCGCTCTCTGCCTTTTCAACATTTGTATAGGCGGCCGTATTGATGCAATGTGAAAAATTGTTATTAGTGAAGTATTCCGAAAGCAAGTCGACATTTTCAATGTCCAGCTCTTCCTTTGAAACAAAGACAAAATTGAAGTCGGAAAATTGGGCAGCAGCATCTTTTATGCACCTTCCCAATTGTCCGTTTGCGCCTGTAACCAATATTTTTCTCATGAAACAGCTTCCTCAAAAGTGGGAAGTTCAAGATCTTTTGCCGAAATTATAAATTCTTCCTTTGGAAGATACCAATCCAGCGCTAAGGTTGCGTCGTTATAGATGATTCCGCTTTCTGAAGCTTTATCGTAATAATTATCGCATTTATATGAAAATATAGATTCTTCAGAAAGGGTAATAAACCCATGTGCAAAGCCTCTAGGTACAAATAATTGAAGGTGATCTACATCATCCAATATAACTGAAAATGATTTCCCGAAGGTTTCAGAATCCTTCCGAATATCTACAACTATATCTAAAATTTTTCCCTTTAATACCCGAACCAGCTTTGCCTGCGCCATTTCCCCACGTTGAAAATGTAGTCCGCGCAACACTCCTTTGGACGAGACTGACTGATTATCCTGCACAAAATCTACTTCAAGACCTGTAGTCTTTCCGAAGACCTTTTTATTATAGGTTTCATAAAATAAGCCACGCTCATCCCTATACACTGCCGGTTTAAGTATAAAACAATCCTGTAATGGGGTTTTTTGTAATTCCAAATCTAGTCTAATTGAAGTAAATGTTTTCCGTAACCGCTTTTTAGCAAAGGTTCTGCCAGCGCTCTTAATTGTTCTTTTGAGATATAACCCATTTCATAAGCAGCTTCTTCTATAGCGCCAATTTTTAGGCCCTGCCTTTCCTCGATAACCTCAACGAACTGCGCCGCCTGCATCAACGAAGCAAATGTTCCAGTATCCAACCAGGCTGTACCTTTATCTAGTATGCTCACGCTTAATTTACCTTGTTTTAGGTATTCATTGTTTACATCGGTTATCTCTAATTCGCCACGAGCGCTGGGTGCTATGTTCGCTGCAATTTCTACTACGCTATTGTCGTAAAAATAAATACCTGGAACGGCATAATTAGATTTAGGATTTTTAGGTTTTTCCTCGATAGATAGGGCTTTGCCATTTTTATCGAAATCTACCACGCCATAACGTTCCGGATCCAAAACGTGATATGCGTAAATTACGCCACCATCTGGGTTGTTATTGGATTGCAATAATTCTTTTAAACCGGAACCATAAAATATATTATCGCCCAAGATAAGTGCAACTTTATCGTCACCAATAAAATCCTTGCCAATTATAAAAGCTTCCGCAAGGCCGTTTGGATTTGGCTGTTCTGCGTACTCAAAGTTGCAACCCAGTTTTTTGCCATCGCCCAACAGCTGTTTGAACAGCGGTAAATCTTGGGGGGTAGAAATAATTAAAATATCCCGAATTCCAGCTATCATTAGGGTTGACAGCGGATAGTAAATCATCGGTTTATCGTAAACAGGCATTAATTGTTTACTTACCGCCAAAGTTATGGGGTGTAAACGGGTTCCTGAACCGCCTGCTAAAATTATTCCTTTCATTCGTGTATTTTTTTACAATCTATTTCTATTATCTAAATACCAAGCAATAGTTTTTTGAATTCCTGTTTCAAAATTTTCCTCTGCCTTCCAGCCCAATTCTTCTTCAATTTTTGAAGCGTCTATGGCGTATCTAAAATCGTGGCCCGGACGGTCCTTTACAAAAGTAATTTGCTCTTTATATGAAGTTTCCTTAGGGAGCATTTCGTCCAGCAATTCACAAATAACATTGGCAATATAAAGGTTTTCACGCTCATTGCGGCCGCCAATATTATAGGTTTCACCCAACTTTCCTTTTTCCAAAGCTAAATATAGGCCGCTGCAGTGGTCCATTACATAAAGCCAATCTCGGATATTTTTTCCATCGCCATAAATGGGGATAGGCTCTCCCGAAATGGCCTTGCGGATTATAGTTGGAATTAATTTTTCCTTATGCTGAAAAGAGCCGTAGTTATTGGAACAGTTGGTAGTTACAACGGGTAAACCGTAAGTGTGGAAATAACTGCGCACAATAAAATCTGATGAAGCCTTGGAAGCACTATATGGGCTATTGGGCGCATAAGAAGTTTCTTCCGTAAAAAGCCCCGTTTCGCCTAAAGTTCCATAAACCTCATCTGTTGAAATATGAAGAAAACGTGCATTTTTAAACGCTTCCTTTAAATCGTTAGGGCAGTTCATCCAAGTTTTATAGGCGCTTTGCAGCAAATTGAAGGTGCCCACAATATTAGTTTGGATAAATTCAGAAGGACCAGAGATGGAATTGTCTACATGGCTCTCTGCCGCGAAGTGAACCACTTTTTGAAATTGATGTTCTGAAAATAGTTTTTGAACCATTGCTTCATCACAAATATCGCCTTCAATAAAGGTGATTTTATCCAAAACGGTTTCTAAATTCTTTAAATTTCCGGCATATGTAAGCTTATCCAGCACAAAAACTTCGTCCTTAGACTGTTCAAGAAAATAGTGCACATAATTGGAGCCAATAAATCCAGCGCCTCCGGTAATCAGTACTTTATCATTCATTAAAATTAATTTTTAGAAGTGTCTAAAATCTGCTTTAACATTTTTTCGGTAATTAAATAGGTGGGTTTTACGCCGGTTGTTCCCAATCCGCCCGATGCCAAAGTGC
>CAXBDO010000127.1:0-6779 GCA_963974165.1 uncultured Aequorivita sp. | reverse complement strand
AAATGGTTTCGCAGTTGCTTTATGGCGAACATTTCAAAATTTTGGAAACCCGTAAAAAATGGAGTCGCATTCGCCTTGCCTACGACAGTTACGAAGGTTGGATAGACAATAAGCAATATTATAATATAGCTGAAGAGGATTTCACAGATTTCGAAAATACCACATTGAAGTTATCTTCAGATTTGGTAGATTTTGTTACCGTTCCGGAAAATCAACTGTTTTCAATTTGTTTGGGAAGCAATGTTTCTGCAGCCCAATATTTAAAACATAATTTCGAAGGAAGACTAGTAACAGATAAACTTCCGAAGGAACATTTAATTGAAACCGCACTACTCTACCTTAATTCTCCATATTTATGGGGCGGCAAAACTCCATTTGGAATAGATTGTAGCGGTTTTACCCAAATGGTATATAAGCTGAACGGCTATAAATTGCTGCGCGATGCTAGCCAACAGGCCACGCAAGGCGAAGCTTTAAGTTTTATTGAAGAAAGCGAACCAGGCGACCTCGCTTTTTTTGACAATGATGAAGGGAAGATAACCCACGTGGGCATTATAATGAAAGATAACTACATTATCCACGCACACGGAAAGGTTCGTATAGATAGGCTGGACCACAGCGGTATCTTCAATTATGAAGTGCGAAACCACACCCATAAACTGCGCGTAATTAAACGAATTATATAAAAAAGAAAAACCCCTGAAACTTCAGGGGTTTTTTAATATTTAGGAATATCGCTAATTAGTTTTTGGCCTCTAGCGCTTCCAATTTTGCCTTAACGGTTTTGTATTTTGCATCTTCCCCAATTTGGCTGTAAATATTCATTAAATATTTTAGCACGTTTTGGTTAGTAGGGTTTATAACATTAGCTCTTTCTAGGAAAGGCAATGCTTCCTTATATGCATTTTCACGCTCCTTTTTTAATTGGTCGTATTTTTTATTGTCGGCTGCTGAATTTCCAAGGTTGTTCATTTCTTCAACAATCTTATCTTCTCCAGATAATTTTAAGGCGGCTATATTAATTAAAGCTCCTTCATAATCTGGTCTAAGCTCCAAAGCTTGTTTGTAATATTCGAAAGCTTTTTCCTTATTACCCAATTGGTCATTACTAATACCAAGGTTGAAATAAATTTCAGGGTTTTCTGGGTCTGTAGCAACAATTTTCTCCATCAATTCGTTATAACGGGCATTGTCTCCCATTTTATAGCTCATATCTGCATCGGCACGCATTAGGAAAACATCATCTGGATTTTCAGCTCTAGCAGTTTTTATTAGGCTTTTTGCTTTTTCAGTATTTCCTTGTTCAATATAGATAAGGGTCATGTTTCTAAGAATTTCACCTTTTCTAGATTCGGTTACGTTAGATTCTGGCTTAATAAATTCCCCAGATTTTACTGCAAAATCACGAAGCTTTTCACTGTCAAATGCTTCAACTTGACCTGTAGATTTATTGGTAGCAACATATTCTCTTGTTGCGCCGCTATAATTCATATCCAAAAGCATTTGGTAGTATTTAAGGGCAGTTTCAAAATCCTGTCCGTTTACAGCATTTCCGGCCGCAAAATACAAATCTGAAGTATCCCTTTTTGTTACCATATAGCTTGTATACAATTTATCTGTAGCAAGCTTGTATTGCTGGGCATTCTGATCTTTAATAGCTGCATTAATTAATGAAGCTCTTAAATTCTGTAATTGATCGTATAGTTGGTTTTCAATTCCAGGGTTTAAAGAAAGTGCAGTACTGAATGCCTCTGCCGCGGCTTTTTGCTTTTTGAAGTCTACACCTGCAGAGCCCAATAAAGCTTCGCCCCTAGCGGCGTAAAATTGTGCCTTCATTTCGTCGTCTGCCGCACTAAGCATAGGCTCAGCCTCATTTAAATATGTTAAGGCCTCGCTGTACTGCGTAGATTTTATAGCTTTCTCTGCTTTTTTAATCTCCTTTTTTTGTCCAAATGAAATAGCAGATACAAAAGCAAGTCCTGTTATTAAGATTCGTGTTTTCATGTGTTAAAGTTTATTCGTTATTTTCGGTTTGAGGTTCGTTATTATCAAGAGTGGTGCCATCATTGTTATCGTCATTAATTTCACCTTCAATTTCCAAGATTTCTTCTTCATCTTTCATTGCTTTTGCAACTGCTGCAATGGCATCGTCTTCCCTAACTTTAATGAGGCGAACCCCTTGCGTGGCGCGGCCCATAATACGCAGATCAGATACTGCCATTCTAATTGCAATTCCAGATTTGTTGATAATCATTAAATCATCAGCATCTGTCACATTTTTAATGGCTACTAATTTACCGGTTTTTTCGGTAATGTTAATGGTTTTTACTCCCTTTCCGCCACGATTTGTAATACGGTAATCGTCAATAGATGAGCGTTTTCCGTAACCGTTTTCAGAAACAACAAGGATGTCTGAATCATTTTCATTAACGGCTATCATACCAATAACTTCATCCTTATCATCACCAAGTCTAATTCCACGTACACCGGAGGCATTTCTACCCATAGATCTGGTTTTTTCTTCTTCAAAGCGAATGGCCTTTCCAGAGCGAACTGCCAACATTACCTGACTTGTGCCTGTTGTAAGTTTTGCTTCTAGCAATTCGTCATCTTCACGAATTGTAATGGCATTAATACCATTGGTACGTGGTCTTGAATATTGCTCTAATGGCGTTTTCTTAACCTGGCCTTTTTTAGTAGCCATAATTACATAATGGCTGTTGATGTATTCCTCATCCTTCAAATCTTGAGTACAGATGAAAGCTTTTACCTTATCGTCCGGCTCAATATTTATTAAGTTTTGAATCGCTCTACCTTTAGAGGTTCGGGTTCCTTCCGGAATTTCAAAAACGCGCATCCAGAAACATTTTCCTTTTTGGGTGAAGAATAACATATATTGGTGATTGGTACCAACAAATAAGTGCTCAAGAAAATCTTCGTTTCGGGTGGCAGAAGCTTTTTGGCCTACTCCTCCTCTATTTTGGGTTTTGTATTCTGATAACGAGGTACGTTTAATATACCCTGCATGCGAAATGGTTAAAACCACCTGCTCGTCGGCAATTAAATCTGTAATACTTACATCGCCACCGGCATATTCAATTGTAGATCTACGCTCATCGCCGTATTTGGCGCGAATTTCTTCAAGTTCCTCGGTAATAATCTGCATTCTGCGTTCCTTGCTTGCAAGAATATCCTTGTAATCTTGAATTGTATTCATTAATTCTTCATACTCGCTACGCAGCTTATCCTGCTCCAGGCCTGTTAACTGGCGAAGACGCATTTCAACAATGGCCTTGGCTTGTATTTCAGTTAGACCGAAAGCTTCAATCAATCTTTCTCTTGCCTGGTCTGCATTTGAAGATGAACGAATTAAACGGATAACTTCGTCAATATTATCGGAAGCAATTATTAATCCTTCCAAAATATGCGCCCGCTCTTCGGCCTTGCGAAGTAAATATTCGGTACGGCGTACCACAACTTCATGACGGTGCTCTACAAAATAATGTATAAGCTCCTTCAAATTCAACATTTGCGGTCTGCCTTTTACCAGAGCAATATTGTTAACGCTAAAACTAGATTGCAGCGCCGTGTATTTGTATAGAGTATTTAAAACAATATTTGGAATTGCATCGCGCTTCAAAATGTAAACGATGCGCATTCCATTTCTATCACTTTCGTCGCGAATATTGGAAATGCCCTCAATTTTCTTTTCGTTAACCATATCGGCGGTCTTCTTGATCATTTCCGCCTTATTAACCTGATATGGAATTTCAGAAACAACTATGCACTCACGCCCTTGAACTTCTTCAAAGGTTGCCTTGGCACGTACTACTACACGACCACGACCGGTGTGGAATGCCTCACGAACACCTTCGTAACCATAGATAGTACCACCAGTTGGGAAATCTGGCGCCTTAATGTGCTGCATTAGCCCATCAATATCTATGTCGTTATCTTCAATGTAAGCAATAGTTCCATTAATTACCTCTGTAATGTTGTGGGGTGGCATATTGGTTGCCATACCTACCGCAATTCCACTGGCCCCATTAATAAGAAGGCCGGGAACACGGGTAGGAAGAACTGTTGGTTCTTTTAGGGTATCATCAAAATTTAATTGGTGGTCTACGGTTTCCTTGTCGATATCTGCAAGCATATCTTCAGAAATCTTCTGCATTCTTGCCTCCGTATATCGCATTGCTGCAGGGCTATCGCCATCTACAGACCCGAAGTTACCTTGGCCATCTACTAGCATATAGCGTAAGCTCCATTCTTGGGCCATACGCACCATGGCGTCGTAAACCGAGGTATCTCCGTGGGGGTGGTACTTACCTAGCACCTCTCCCACAATTCTAGCAGATTTTTTATGCGCGCCCGTTGCGCGAATGCCCAATTCGTGCATTCCGAAGAGTACTCTTCTGTGAACCGGTTTCATTCCATCGCGAACATCTGGCAGTGCACGTGACACTATGACCGACATCGAATAATCGATGTAGGCAGATTTCATTTCATCTTCAATGTTTATAGGGATTATTTTATCACCTTCAGCCATAAAAAATAGGTTTAATTATCGTTGTTAAACTAATGGAGCAAGATACACTTTTCCGTAGGTTTAACAGGGCTTATTGGCATTGGTTATTCAGCAATTTATTAACAAATTTTAGGGGTAAAATCGTTAATAAGTATAGCCCAATATTCTTTGATTTACCTCATATATTTTGTCCTTTTACTAAAATGATTTTAAATAGGAACAGTTTTTGTCCTATTTTGGTTAATTTAGTACCAAACAGAAGAGAGGATTTAAAATATGGATGATAATTTTTCCCCAAGAGTAAAAGATGTAATAGCCTACAGCAAAGAAGAAGCGTTGCGTTTGGGCCACGATTTTATAGGCACGGAGCATTTAATGCTTGGCCTTTTAAGAGATGGCAGCGGTAAAGCGGTAACAATACTAAACGCACTTGCAATAGATTTAAACCACTTAAGAAGAAAGGTAGAAATACTGAGCCCAGCCAACCCTGGCGTTATTACAAATACAAACGATAAAAAGAACCTTCACCTTACCCGCCAAGCGGAAAGGGCATTGAAGACAACATTTTTGGAAGCAAAGCTTTTCCAAAGCAATTCTATTAATACAGCACATCTATTATTGTGCATTCTTAGGAATGAAAATGACCCAACAACAAAGCTGTTAAACAAATTGAAGGTTGATTATGACGTGGTGAAAGACCAATTTAAACTTATGATAACAAATGACGACGATTATATAGATACCCCAAGTGCCGAGTCATTTCCGAATGATGACGACACTTCTGCTGAAGATGCCAGCAAGGAAAATTTATTTTCCGGCACTGCATCTAAATCGAACAAAAAGTCGAAGACCCCCGTTTTGGACAATTTTGGACGAGACCTTACTGCCATGGCAGAAGAAGGAAAACTTGATCCGGTTGTAGGCCGTGAAAACGAAATACAACGTGTTTCGCAGATTTTAAGTCGTAGAAAGAAAAACAACCCCTTATTAATTGGTGAACCCGGCGTTTGTAAATCGGCTATAGCGGAAGGTTTAGCGCTGCGAATTATACAACGTAAAGTTTCTAGAATTCTTTATGATAAAAGGGTTGTTACTTTAGATTTGGCCAGCCTTGTTGCAGGCACAAAATACCGTGGACAGTTCGAGGAGCGTATGAAGGCTGTTATGAACGAGCTGGAAAAAAACGACGATATTATTCTTTTTATTGACGAAATCCACACCATTGTTGGAGCGGGTGGCGCTACAGGCTCACTGGATGCTTCAAATATGTTCAAACCTGCATTGGCAAGGGGCGAAATTCAATGTATTGGGGCAACTACCTTAGATGAATATCGTCAATATATCGAAAAAGATGGGGCGCTTGAAAGACGTTTTCAAAAGGTATTGGTAGAACCAACTACGGTTGAAGAAACCATTGAGATTTTAAAAAATATAAAAGATAAATACGAAACCCACCACAACGTAATCTATACAGACGAAGCTATAGATGCCTGTGTTAAGTTGACCAATAGATATATGACGGAGCGTTTTCTTCCAGATAAGGCCATTGATGCTTTAGATGAAGCGGGATCGCGGGTTCATATTACAAACATACATGTGCCAGATAAAATTCTGGAAATTGAAAAGCAATTGGAAGAAGTGCGCGAGCTTAAAAATTCTGTTGTAAAGAAACAGAAATATGAAGAAGCCGCAAAACTTCGCGACGATGAGAAAAATCTTGAAAAAGAGTTAGCCATTCAGCAGGAACAATGGGAAGCAGATTCAAAACTTCACAAGGAAACCGTTTCTGAGGAAAATGTTGCGGAAGTTGTTTCTATGATGACAGGCGTTCCGGTAAGCAGAATTGCCCAAACCGAAACCACTAAACTTGCTGCCCTACCCGATAGAATTAAAGGAAAGGTAATTGGCCAAGATGAAGCGGTGGCGAAAGTTGTTAAAGCTATTCAAAGAAACCGTGCAGGCCTTAAAGATCCAAATAAGCCAATTGGGTCGTTTATATTTTTAGGTCAAACAGGGGTTGGTAAAACCCAACTTGCAAAAGTTTTGGCCCGCGAATTGTTCGACTCAGATACTGCCCTAGTGCGCATTGATATGAGCGAGTATATGGAAAAATTTTCCATCTCTCGTCTTGTTGGAGCACCTCCAGGATACGTAGGTTACGAAGAAGGCGGTCAATTAACCGAAAAAATTAGAAGAAAACCTTACGCGGTTCTGCTTTTAGACGAAATTGAAAAGGCGCATCCAGACGTTT
>CAXBDO010000126.1:0-6835 GCA_963974165.1 uncultured Aequorivita sp. | reverse complement strand
CCATTTCCTGGGCCTTTTACGTAAACTTTTACCTTGCGTAAACCGGCGTCGTGTGCAACTTTAGCGCAATCTTCTGATGCTAACTGCGCTGCATAAGGAGTGTTTTTCTTAGATCCACGGAAGCCCATTTTACCGGCTGAGGACCAAGAGATAACATCTCCATTTTTATTGGTTAACGAAACGATAATGTTGTTGAAGGAAGCAGTAATGTGTGCTTCACCAACAGATTCAACATTAACCTTGCGTTTTTTAACTGATTTTGTAGTCTTAGACGTTGTCTTTGCCATAACTCTAGGTTTTATTTAGTTGCTTTTTTCTTGTTAGCAACAGTTTTACGTTTTCCTTTTCTTGTACGCGAGTTATTCTTAGTACGCTGTCCTCTTAAAGGAAGACCCGATCTGTGACGAATACCTCTGTAACAACCAATATCCATTAAGCGTTTAATGCTTAATTGAACTTCACTACGTAATTCACCTTCGATTTTGAAAGACCCTACAGCGTCACGAATTGCCCCGATTTCATCATCGTTCCATTCGCTTACTTTTTTGTCTTCGTCAACTCCGGCTTTGTTCAGAATATCTTGGGCACGGCTTCTACCGATTCCGAAGATATACGTTAACGCGATTACACCCCTTTTGTGCTTTGGGATATCTACACCTGCGATTCTTGCCATAACTTATCCTTGTCTTTGTTTGAACTTTGGGTTCTTTTTGTTAATTACATATAATCTGCCTTTTCTGCGAACAATCTTGCAGTCGGCACTTCTTTTCTTTACGGATGCTCTAACTTTCATCTGTCTTTATTATTTAATTTTTAAAGGGCAGATGGAACCATCCGGTTACATCTGTTTCTGTTTATATAGTTCAATGAACCTTAAGGAACATTGTATTAATATCTGTATGTTATTCTTGCCTTTGTTAAATCGTAAGGGCTCATTTCCAGCTTCACTTTATCTCCTGGCAACAACTTAATGTAGTGCATTCGCATTTTACCAGAAATGTGTGCGGTTACAATGTGACCATTTTCCAATTCAACACGGAACATAGCGTTTGATAGTGCTTCCACTATACTTCCATCTTGTTCTATTGCGCTTTGTTTTGCCATAATTATGCTACTGCTTTTCTATTTTTGCCGCTTTTCATTAACCCATCATAATGACGGTTCAATAAGTACGAGTTTACTTGTTGCATTGTATCGATTGCTACACCTACCATAATTAGTAATGATGTACCACCGTAAAATAATGCCCAACCTTGTTGGATACCCATCAATTTAACAACGAAGGCAGGGAAAATTGCGATCAAAGCTAAAAACACAGACCCCGGTAAGGTTATTTGAGACATAATTCGGTCTAAATATTCTGCGGTTTGTGAACCTGGTTTAATACCAGGAATAAATCCGCCACTCCGTTTAAGGTCGTCTGCCATTTTATTGGTAGGAACCGTAATAGCAGTATAGAAATACGTGAATATTATAATTAATACTGCAAATACAAGGTTATACCAAAAACCGAACATATCGCTAAATGTAGCCTGAATGCTCTGTGATAAATCACTATCATTTAAACTGGCTACTGCTGAAGGTACAAACATAATTGCCTGGGCAAAGATGATCGGCATTACTCCAGAAGCGTTCAACTTTAAAGGTATGAACTGTCGAGCCCCAAAAATGTTCTTCTCAAAACCACCGGTTGCAGTTCTTCTTGCATATTGTACCGGTATTTTTCGAACAGCCATTACCAACATAATAGATAGTAAGATAATAACGAACCAGATAACCAATTCAATAAGGATCATAATTAGACCCCCGTTAGATTCCATTACTCTAGAAACAAATTCCTGAGCAAATGCTTGTGGTAAGTTTGCAATAATACCAACCATAATAAGGATGGAGATACCATTACCAATACCTTTATCGGTTATTTTTTCACCCAACCACATTGCAAATATTGTTCCAGTTACCAGAATAATTACTGAAGATACATAGAACATTAAGCTTTGGCCCATAATAAAGGCTTCGGCTGGCACTCCCATTGCTGGAAGACCTGCAAGGTAACTTGGCGCTTGCACCAAACAGATACCGATTGTTAACCAACGGGTAATCTGATTGATTTTCTTACGGCCACTCTCGCCTTCTTTCTGTAGTTTTTGTAGGTAAGGCACAGCAATTTGCATTAACTGTACAACAATAGAAGCAGAAATGTAAGGCATAATACCCAACGCAAAAACAGAAGCATTGGCAAAAGCCCCTCCTGTAAATGCATTTAATAAACTGCCTATTCCACCGCCATCAAATTTACCTGCAAATTGCGCTAGCATATCTGCATCTATCCCAGGAAGCACTACTTGGGCACCAAAACGGTATACCAATAGCATTCCAAGGGTAAGTAGGATGCGATTACGCAGCTCCTCTATTTTCCAAACATTCTTTAAGGTTTCGATAAATTTCATCCTTATCTTATGTTACAATGTTACTACTTCACCACCGGCAGCTTCAATAGCTTCTTTTGCCGAGGCAGTAAACTTGTGCGCAGATACTTTCAATTTTGCCTTTATCTCTCCTCTTCCTAAAATCTTAACCATTTCGTTCTTTCCGGCAAGACCTAAACCAAATAAGGTTTCGAAGTCTACGGTATCATTAATCTTTTTGTCGTCAACCAATTGTTGCAAAGTATCAATATTGATTCCTTTGTACTCTTTACGGTTGATGTTTGTAAAACCAAACTTAGGAACACGACGTTGTAGGGGCATTTGTCCACCTTCAAATCCAACTTTTTTGGAATATCCTGAACGTGATTTTGCTCCTTTATGTCCGCGGGTGGCAGTACCACCTTTACCGGAACCTTGTCCGCGACCTACTCGCTTGCCTTGATTTTTCACCGATCCTGCGGCGGGTTGTAAGTTACTTAAATTCATTTTCGTGTTTCTTATTTGGTTTCAACAGAAACCAAGTGGTTAACTTTATTGATCATACCAAGAATGTTTGGCGTGTCTTCATGTTCAACAGTTTGGTTCATCTTGTGAAGACCTAACGATTCCATGATTCTCTTTTGGTTTTTTGGGCGTTTTATAACGCTTCTAACCTTTGTTACTTTAATTTTTGCCATCGCTCTGATATTTATCCTTTGAATACTTTTTCAAGTGAAATTCCTCTTTGGTCTGCAACAGTTTGAGCGCTTCGCATTTGCAAAAGAGCATCAAAAGTTGCTTTTACCACGTTGTGTGGGTTGGAAGATCCTTGAGATTTTGACAATACATCATGAACACCTACTGCTTCCAGTACGGCACGTACAGCACCACCTGCAATAACTCCAGTACCAGGTGCGGCTGGAATAAGGTTTACACGAGCTCCGCCGTATTTTCCTTTTTGTTCGTGTGGAAGTGTTACCTTGTTAAGTGGGATGCGAATTAAGTTCTTCTTTGCATCTTCAATAGCTTTTGCTATTGCACTGGCTACATCCTTGGATTTCCCAAGACCGTGGCCTACCACTCCTTTTTCGTCACCAACAACTACTATAGCTGAAAATCCGAAGGCACGACCACCTTTGGTCACCTTGGTTACACGTTGTACACCTACCAATCGGTCTTTCAATTCAAGACCTGCTGGTTTTACTAATTCTACGTTTTTATAATCTTGATACATAATGCTACTTAGAATTTAAGGCCACCTTCGCGTGCACCTTCAGCTAATGATTTTACTCTTCCGTGGTATAGGTAACCGCCTCTGTCGAAAGCGATGGTTTCAATACCGGCTTTAACAGCTTTTTCTGCGATTGCTTTTCCTACCATTTTTGCAGCTTCAACTTTGTTTACTTTTGAAGCGTCAATGTCTTTATCTCTTGAAGATGCGGCAGTAATGGTCTTTCCATTTACATCGTCAATAATCTGAGCGTATATTTCTTTGTTGCTGCGGAATACAGCCAAACGTGGGCGACTTTCGGTCCCCGCTACCGTTTTTCTGATTCGCATGCGCAAGCGCTCTCTTCTTTCGTACTTTGATAATGCCATAACTCTATTTGTTATGCAGATTTACCTGCTTTTCTTCTTAATTGTTCACCTACAAACTTAATACCTTTTCCTTTGTAAGGTTCTGGCTTACGGAAGGCGCGAATCTTGGCCGCTACCTGCCCTACCAGTTGCTTGTCATGAGAAGTTATTTTTACGATTGGATTTTTACCTTTATCAGATACGGTCTCCACTTTTACTTCTGGAGCAATGTCCAGAACGATGTTGTGTGAATATCCTAAAGCCAAATCTAATCTCTGTCCTTGGTTGCTAGCGCGGTAACCCACACCTACCAATTCCAAATCTTTGGTCCATCCTTTGCTTACGCCTTCAATCATATTGTTTACCAATGCTCTGTAAAGACCGTGCTTTGCAGTGTGGTCTTTAGAATCTGAAGGGCGCTCAACAATAACTTGATTATCTTCTACTTTTACAGTTACATCAGAAAACTCCTGAGATAACTCGCCTAATTTTCCTTTTACGGTAATTACGTTGTCTTTTACTTCAACTGTAACTCCTTGTGGGATTGCTACCGGGTTTTTACCTATTCTTGACATTTCTTTGTCTATTTTTTAGTAAACGTAACACAATACTTCACCACCTACATTTTGTGCTTTTGCTTGTTTGCCGGTCATTACTCCAGAAGAAGTAGACACAATAGCAATACCAAGACCGTTAAGCACGCGAGGAAGTTCTGATGAACTTGCGTATTTACGTAAACCTGGTTTACTGATTCTTTGAATTTTCTTGATCACTGATTCTTTAGAAATCTTGTCGTATTTCAAGGCAATTTTGATGATACCTTGTGGGGTACTTTCGTCATCAAATTTGTAGCTTAAAATGTAACCTTGATCAAAAAGGATTTTTGTAATCTCCTTTTTTAGGTTTGAAGCTGGTATCTCTACAACGCGATGTCCGGCTTTCGCAGCATTTCTAACACGTGTTAGATAATCTGAAATTGGATCTGTATTCATTTATTTGAATTTGCGGATGTGGTTTTCGTCCCGAAGCGTCGGGATCGAACCTTCAACCAATTTATATTTACATTTTCGTAAACGCGCACTTAAAGGCGCGCCTACATCTTTTATATTACCAAGATGCTTTACGCACTCCTGGAATTAACCCTGAATTTGCCATTTCACGGAAAGTAACACGTGAAATTCCAAAAGTTCTCATATACCCTCTTGGTCTTCCGGTTAGTTTACAACGGTTGTGTAAACGAACAGGTGAGGCATTTTTAGGTAGTTTCTGCAAACCTTCCCAGTCGCCAGCTTCTTTTAAAGCTTTGCGCTTGGCCGCATATTTTGCTACCGTTTTTTGTCTCTTAACCTCGCGGGCTTTCATTGATTCTTTAGCCATCTCTTAGTTCTTTTTAAAGGGTAATCCCAATTCTTGTAATAATGATTTCGCTTCTTTATCGGTGCTCGCTGTAGTAATGAACGTAATGTTCATTCCCTCAATTTTCTTCACTTTATCGATATCGATTTCTGGGAAGATAATTTGCTCGGTAATACCTAAAGAGTAATTTCCTCTTCCGTCAAAACCGGTAGCTTTAATTCCGTTAAAGTCACGTACCCTTGGCAAAGCTGAAGTTACCAATCTGTCTAAAAACTCGTACATACGCTCTCCACGCAACGTAACTTTCACGCCAATTGGCATTCCCTTACGAAGTTTGAAGTTTGCAACATCCTTTTTAGAGTTGGTTGAAACCGCTTTTTGCCCGGTTATCTTTGTAAACTCATCAACCGAATAGTCAATAAGTTTCTTGTCTGCAACTGCTGCACCCACACCGCGGGAAACAACAATACGCTCCAATTTTGGTACCTGCATGACGTTTTTGTATCCAAATTCGTCGGTAAGTGTATTAACCACTCTGCTGTTGTACTCTTCTTTAAGTCTTGGTGTATATGCCATAACTATATTACTTGATTCGATTGTTTTGAAAACCGTACTTTTTTACCATCTTCGGTTTTGTACCCAACACGTGTAGCTTTTCCAGATTTTGGATCAACTAGTGAAAGGTTAGAAATATGGATAGGAGCTTCCTTTTTCGCAATTCCGCCCTGTGGGTTTTTTGCGCTTGGCTTCTCATGTTTAGAAACCATGTTTACTCCTTCTACGATTGCTTTGTTTTTGTCAAGAAGTACTTTCATTACTTTTCCTTCAGAACCTTTGTGGTCTCCGGCAGTAACTACTACGGTATCGCCTGATTTTATTTTAAGCTTTGTCATCTTAGTTTTCATATTAAAGCACCTCTGGTGCCAATGATACTATTTTCATAAATTGCTTGTCGCGAAGTTCTCTTGCTACCGGCCCGAAAACACGTGTTCCTCTCATTTCACCCTGTGGGTTAAGAAGTACACAAGCGTTGTCGTCGAAACGGATGTAAGAACCGTCAGGTCTTCTAATTTCCTTTACAGTACGTACTACTACTGCTGTAGAAACAGCTCCTTTCTTAATGCTACCGTTTGGTGTAGATTCTTTAACAGAAACTACAATTTTATCTCCAATAGAAGCATACCTTCTTTTTGTTCCGCCCAATACACGGATGCAAAGAACTTCTTTAGCACCTGTATTATCTGCGACTCTGAGTCTTGATTCTTGTTGTAACATAATTACTTCGCTCTTTCAATTATTTCTACTAATCTCCAACATTTGGTTTTACTTAAAGGTCTTGTTTCCATGATCTTTACAGTATCGCCTTCGTTGCAATTGTTTGTCTCGTCGTGCGCAACGTACTTTTTAGTTTTCGTTACGTACTTTCCGTACATAGGGTGCTTTACTTTTTTCACCTCTGCAACTACAATGGATTTGTCCATTTTGTTGCTGGT
>CAXBDO010000125.1:0-6870 GCA_963974165.1 uncultured Aequorivita sp. | reverse complement strand
GTGGCGTGGTTGAAAATACCGGCGCCCCAGGCGGCGGACCTTTTTTAATAAAAGATAAAAACGGAAAGCTTTCCTATCAAATTGTGGAAATGTCGCAGATTGATATAAGCAACCCCGAGCAGAAAAAATCAGTAGACCTAGCAACGCATTTTAATCCGGTAGATTTAGTTTGCGGCATCCGCAACTATAAAGGTGAAAAGTTTGATCTTCTTAAATTCTCAGATCCCGATATGGGCTTTATTTCCGAAAAATCTTATCACGGAAAACCAATAAAGGCATTGGAACTTCCCGGACTTTGGAATGGCGCCATGGCAAATTGGAATACTGTTTTTGTTGAAGTGCCGCTAATAACTTTCAATCCTGTAAAAACGGTTAACGATCTTTTAAACACAGCCCACCAACCACAGTGAACACCGAGATTTTAATACCGGAACTAACATTTAAGGCTATTCGCAGCAGTGGGCCGGGCGGGCAGCATGTTAATAAAACGGCCTCAAAGGTTGAGGTTGCTTTCGATCTTGAAAATTCACAGGCACTTTCAGAAACAGAAAAAGAACGACTTAAAAGTAAATTGGCTTCAAAAATTTCTTCGCAAGGAATACTTATGCTGCAATGTGGCGAGACGCGTAGTCAGCATCGCAACAAGACCATAGTGATTGAACGGTTGCTGACCCTACTTCAGCAAAATTTAAAAGTTGCAAAACCCCGCAAAAAGACAAAACCTTCCAAAGGCGCTATTGAAAGACGTTTAAAGTCTAAAAAACAGCAAGCCTTTAAAAAAACCAACCGTCAACCTCCCAAAATTGACTAGTTATTATACAGTAATTGTATAATTTTTATACAACTGTTCTACTTTTTACACACCAATTTTTAATTTCAAATTTCCTCTCATTTTCTTAAAAGCCTGTTTTGCTGGTGTTTAAAGAGTATTTCGGTCGCCATTTCTTTATGGCACTACTTTTTCTATATACAAGACAACAAACAAACTTAGAACGAATATATAATCAGTAAATTAAAAACAAACATTATGAAAAAGTTAATTTTAAGTACAGCAATCCTATTAGGAGGTTTAACGGCAGCCACTGCACAAACCGATAAAGAAGCAACTGCAATGACCGCCCAAAAGCAATCTGCTGTTGAAGTTGCAGTAGAAAATCGACTGGATGCTGCACAAGATGTACAAGTAGAAGCAGATGCGGAAGTATCAACTACCGTTGAAGCAGATGCAGCAGCATTAGCTGTTTTAGCTCCTACCCAGGACTATAAGGAAATAAAAACTTCTGAAATCCCCCAAAACATTCAAGCTGCGGTAGCTAAAGATTTTAATGGAGCTACCATTTCAAAAGCATATTTAAATGCGAAGGGAGATTATAAAATTGAAATTGCCACTGCCGATGCCAAAAGCGCAACAGTTTATGCAAACGCAAAAGGTGAGTGGATTAAAAAAGAGTCGAAGAAGCAGTAAACTGCAGGTATTTTTAGATTCAATACTTCTAAGAAGGTGTCCAAATTTTTGGACGCCTTTTTTTGTGAAAAATTTAGAGATTGGCCGCTATTATACTCACTATTTTTACCTCGATAAAATAAGGTGATAATGCAGCAAATACATATAGTTGAAGACGACGTAGCTTTTGGAAAAATGCTCACTACTTTTTTGGAGCGCAACGGTTACCAGGTAAGCGTGTCGCTTTCTGGTGAAAATGCCCGCAAAATGCTTGCTGAAAACACCTTCGATTTGCTTATTACCGACCTCAAATTACCTGACGATTCTGGGCTTGCCCTTTTGGAATATTCGCATAAAACTTCCCCAAAAACAAAAGTCATTTTAATGACGGGCTACGCCGATGTTGATACCGCGGTAAAGGCCATCAAAAAAGGCGCTTTAGATTATATTTCAAAACCCTTTCGCCCAGAGGAGCTGTTGATGATTATTGAAGAAGAGACTTTGCCCGATAATCCAGAATCTACATCATCAAAAAACAGGGAAAATATATCAGAGCACAACCCCGAAGGTAAACCCGAACATAACACCAACGCTGTTATTGGAATTAGCGAATCTTCGAAAAAATTCAACGAATATCTTAAACTTGTTGGACCCACAGATATGTGCGTTTTAATACAAGGGGAGAGTGGCACAGGAAAGGAGGTTGCGGCCAAGGCAATACACAACTATAGCTCTAGGCGCGATAAAAGTTTTGTGGCTGTAGATTGCGGTGCAATACCAAAGGAAATTGCAGCGAGTGAGTTTTTTGGACACATTAAGGGCAGTTTTACCGGTGCGGTAAACGACAAGAAAGGTCATTTTGAAGCAGCCGATGGCGGCACGCTGTTTTTGGATGAGGTGGGAAATCTTTCCTATGAAAACCAGATACAATTATTGAGGGCCTTGCAGGAAAGGCGCATAAAACCCGTTGGCAGCAATACCGAAATAGATGTAGACGTACGTATTTTGTCTGCTACAAACGAAGACTTGCTTAAGGCTGTTTCCGAAGGAAAGTTTCGCGAAGATCTGTACCATCGGCTAAACGAGTTTACGGTCCATATTCCTTCCCTGCACGCGCGAAAGGAAGATCTATTTTTATTTACCGAATACTTTTTGGCGGAAGCAAATTCATCTTTAGGAAAAGAGGTGGCGGGACTTTCAAAAGAAGTGGAAGAAGCATTTAAAAACTATGCTTGGCCGGGCAATTTGCGTGAATTGAAAAATGTAATAAAACGTTCCGTATTATTGACCAATGAAGAACTCATTCCGTTGGAGGTAATTCCGAGGGAAGTTCTTTTTGCTGCAAAACCGATAAAGGGAACAGTAGATTTTTCAAAGGAAAGCAATGAAAAGCAACTTATTCTTAATGCTTTAAAAGAAGTAGATTTCAATAAAACAAAGGCTGCAAAACTGTTGAATATTACCCGAAAGACGCTTTATAATAAATTGGAGTTGTATAAAATTGAACTCTAAAAATCTTAATTCTTGAGTGCTTTTTGCAATTCTTGAATTCGCTCTATTAATTCTTTATACGCCATTTCGATCTCACTTTCAGTTGGGATTTCATTTGTATAATTTTCCATCTTTTCAAGCAGTGGAATTACCTTAACGGCCCTAATTTGGCGGAACATAGTTAGCATTCTATGGGTCAATGCCGAAATAGCCTCAAAATCTTTTTGCTCTATTAATCTTAAAAGTTGCTGTAAATCTTCCTCCGTTTGGCTTTCAAAAACTGCAAGTATTTCTGCCATAGCTTCGGATGAAGGCAGAAATGAATGTAAGAGGGAAAGATCTAATATATCTGTGTTCTGGATTTTGTCAATTGCTGTTTCCTGCGATGGTTTTTTGTTAGACAGCAAATTTCTATCAGGGAACAATTTGTGTAAAATCGCTTCCAATTCCTGTCTGGAAAATGGTTTTGGCAACATTTCAGCAAATCCTTTGTTGAGGTAAAAATCGCGACTGTGCTCGCGGTTACCGGTCATTGCAATAACGGGTTGATTTTTATAGGAAGTAATTTTTCCGTTTTTCAAATTTTCCAAAACCGCATACCCATCCGTAATTGGCATTTGGATATCGGTTAAGACGAAATCTATATTTTGGTTCTGTGAAGAATTTTCAAAATCCTGAAAACTTCCAAACGCCTCTGATGCAATATCCATCTGCTCAAAAATTTCCTGCAACAGGGTGCGCATTGCATCGTCGTCATCAATAATTATGGCCTTAATTCCTTTAAACGAAATGGCTTTTTTCTGTGGCGATTTAGACAATACACGTTCCGAATTTTTCAATGGAAGCTTTAAGGTAAAATTACTTCCCTCTCCCAAAACACTGCTTACATTCAAGCTGCCACCCATAAGTTCTGTTAGCTTTTTGGAAATAGCAAGGCCCAGCCCACTGCCACCAAATTTATGGGCAATCTCCGTTTCGGCCTGGGTAAACTCATTAAATATAAGCTGTTGTTTTTCTTCGGAAATTCCAATTCCGCTATCGATTACAGAAATCTGAATCAATGAAATTTTTCCATCTTTCCTGCCACCTTCCTTTGTATTGGGCAAATCTTCTACTTTAATTGTTACACTGCCTGTTTCCGTAAATTTAAATGCATTGCCCACCAAATTGTTTATTATTTGCCTAATGCGAAGCGGATCGCTTTCAAAAATTCTATTTTTTATAATATTTGAAATATCAAGATTAAGTGTAATTGCTTTTTGTGGATATTGCTGTTTTACGGCATTGGCGGCATCAACAATTATATTTTCAAGGGAAAACGGAATACTTTCTAGCGGCAGTTTTCCTGCTTCCAATTTTGAAAAATCCATTAAATCGTCTACCAAATGTGATATAAAATGCGAGCTGGAAGTAATTTGGCCCAAATAGTATTTTTGTTTCTGGGAAAGGTTCGAGTTTTCGAACAATTCGGCATAGCCGCTAATGGTATTCAAAGGCGTTTTTAAATCGTGGCTTACTGTAGAAATAAGCTGTTCGCGACTTTTTAAAAGCGATTCTGCATAATTTTTAGACTCTTCCAAGTTCTTTTTAAATCGTTCTGCCTTAAAGAAGTCGGAAAGAATAAAATATGAAAACAGGAGCACTACAATCCCGCCCAAAATTCCTGCAAGTTTTAGAATCTCGCCGGTCCGTTTCATGGTTTCGGCGCGTTGCTGTTTTTCAATATTAATGTTCTTGGAAATCTCCCGATCAAAACTGGCAATTATTTCACGCAAACGTTCAGAAATATTAAGGTCGTTTCTTATCAATTCGTTTTCCTTTTGCATCAAGGATTCGCGAATTCTGGAGTTTTCTTTTTTTGCTTCCGCTACTATATAGCGGGAAGCAATTAGCATGGAATCTACGGTTTTAGATTTTACTGTTGAGGTGTCGCGCTGGGTGTTGCTGTTAAGGTAATCGGCATAATTTTGCCAAATGGCGAGTTCCTTGGCGCTCAATTTTGCGGGGTTTCGAATCAATGATTCTACCGAAGTAAGTCCAACAGATGCTTCCAACTTCCTTACTTGGCGCATGATGTCGTCTAAGGAAGTATCTTTTTGGTTCGTTAACCGCAATATGCGCAACTGCTCAATATTTCTATTTTTTTCCTTTAGAAGTTCCGTTACGCTGTCTAATTGTTTTATTTGGAATTTATTCGAAGTAAGCGATTTTATCTCTTCAATTTTTCTGAAAAGGGAATCGGTTTTAGCCATATATTTTCCAAAGTCATCATCACTTTCAGTTAAAAGCGCAAGTCTTGAAAATCCGTCGGTTTCATATAGCAAATTAATAAGCGTACCGGTTTCAATAAACTTTTTTTCGCCTGTGGTTTCGAAAGATTCTGCAGCAAAATTCTTGATTTCAGAATAGATAAAAAACCCCGCCAGAACAGAAAGGGCACCCAGCACAAGATAGCTGAGAATTATCTTAAAAGTGAATTTGTTTTTTGCGGTGGCCATCATCCAAATGTAAAGACTATAAGAAAGGTGATGTATTAATGATATGGTAAAAAATGAAATCGAAATCCAGAACTAAATCCAAAACAAAATCTAGAATAAAAATGATGGGAAATTCTTAAAAAGCAATGTATATTTGCCGCACATCTCAAAGGGGTGCTTTTTGAAATAGGAAATTTGAAGTATGAGCTACGAAATATTATTACGTCGCCCGTCACTCAAAATCCGAACTTTAAAAGGCTGAGATTATACCCAAAGAACCTGGGCGGGTAATGCTGCCAAGGGATAACAAATAGGAACCCCCTGTAATAATACACGACGTATTGTTAGCAGGGATTTTTTATTTAACCATTTAACGAACCAAGAATAACGCCCCTTTTATTCGTATAAAATTATTTTTTACGAATGAAAAAGTTATTGATTTCCGCAGTGTTTACTTCACTATTTATTTCTGTCGCTGCGCAGGAAAAAACACAAGATTCCACAAAAGTTGAGTCGTTAGACGAAGTTTTGGTACTAGCCGTTCGCGTTTCTGCAGATTCGCCAATTACCCATTCCAACCTGGACAAAGAAGAGCTCGAAAAGCGAAACCTTGGGCAGGACATTCCGTATATGCTTAATTACCTTCCGTCGGTCGTAACAACAAGCGATGCCGGTGCTGGTGTGGGATATACGTACATTCGTGTACGTGGAAGCGATGCTTCACGCGTAAATGTTACCTTGAATGGTATTCCTTTTAACGATTCAGAAAGTCAAGGTTCTTTTTGGGTGAATTTACCCGACTTTACTTCTTCAGTTCAAAGTTTACAATTGCAGCGCGGGGTGGGAACTTCCACGAATGGCTCAGGTGCATTTGGTGCGAGTCTGAATTTATTGAGCGATGCCGTTGCTAATGAAGCCAATGGCGAAATTTCAAATTCATTCGGTAGTTATAACACCCGAAAACATAATGTTAAGTTCAGTACTGGCTTGCTTTCCAACCATTTTGAGTTAGCGGGAAGGTTGTCTACCATTCAATCTGATGGATATATTGACAGGGCCAGTTCCGACTTAAAATCATATTTTTTGCAGGGTGCTTTTGTGAATAATACCACCTTGATTAAAGCCTTGGTTTTTGGCGGGAGGGAAGAAACCTATCAATCTTGGAATGGTCTGGAAGATCCTGAAAAACTTGAGAATGATAGAACTTTCAACACCGCGGGAATGTATACAGATGCAGAGGGTAATGTAAAGTTTTATGATAAGGAGGTAGATAATTATGCCCAGGATCATTACCAATTGCTTTGGAACCAACGCTTCAATAACAACTGGAGTGCGAACCTGGCCTTAAATTACACAAAAGGGAAGGGTTATTTTGAGCAATACAAAGAAGATGAGGATTTTGAAACTTACGGTTTTGAACCTGTTGAAATAGGTGGCGATACAATTAATTCAACCGAT
>CAXBDO010000124.1:0-6908 GCA_963974165.1 uncultured Aequorivita sp. | reverse complement strand
GGAAGGAGCCTCATGCCAATATACCCATTGGCACCTGTAAGTAAAATTTTCAATTGTGGAGTTTTGTTTAAAGATAATCCAAAATTATTCAACAGCAGTTAAAAAGCCGTTAACTTATGATTCAAGGTGTTGGCCAAAACGGTATCTTTAAAACTTCAACCAATCAAATTTTATATAGATGAAAATTTTAAAAATGGTATTGCTTATTGTTGGGGTAGTTCTAATTGTTTTTGGCCTATACAACGCATTTGTGCCACAGGAAGTTTTAGATATTGGCCCCTTGGAAGTAAGTGCGAAGGAAGGATTAACTAACCAAACCCTAGGAATGATTGGCATTGGCGTATTGGCCCTAATTGCAGGCGCGCTTTTAAAAAATCGCCGCTAATTATTACGTATTTATTGTTTTTAAAATAGAAATAACTGCGGCGCTAATATATTCTACGCCTATTGAAATAACAATAAAACCTACAATGCGCGAAATTGCATTAATACCCGAAGCGCCCAAAAATTTGCTAATGTAGTGCGAACTGCGAAGTATTATAAAAGTGGCGAGCCCAACAGCCAAAACAGCTAAAATAACCCATAATATTTCGTTGGTTGTTTGGTATTTCTGATTGAAGGTAATTAGCAATGAAATAGATCCAGGCCCAGCCAACATTGGAATTGCCAATGGCGTTAGCGAAAATTTCTCGCGTCTGTCCAAATCTTTTTGAACCCGTTTGTTCTTCATTCCCTTGTGCTTGGAAAATGTTCCAGTAAGTAACGCAAAGCCCGAGGTAACAATTATCATTCCCCCCGCAATTCGAAGCGCATTGAGGCTTATTCCGAAAAAGGCCAATAGATAGGTGCCCGCAAAAAAGGAAATAATTAAAATCGAAATAACATTAATAGTGGTTAAAAGTGAAGTTTTATTTCGCTCCTGATTGCTTTCGTCGCTGGTTAGCCCAACAAAAACAGGAACGGTTCCCAGAGGGTTTATTACCGAAAATAAGGCGGCAAATACATATAAAAATATATCCATAGTTTTTTCTGCAAAGGACGTGCGCTTTTTCATTTTCAAGTTTACCGAAACATTAAATGAAGGTTATTTGATGGCTTCCAAAAATTCAGAATTATGAATTCGGAATTAAGAATTCAAATAAAGTATCTTTGTCGTTTGAAATTAATTAACGATACCGAAGCATCCGGTATCAAACATCCCGCATTTAGAATGACACTTCAACAAAACCTGGAAACCCAAATTAAGACCGCAGTAGAACAGCTGTACGGCGCCAAAATTGAAACGGTAGAATTGCAGCCTACCCGCAAGGATTTTGAAGGCGATATAACGGCAGTGGTATTCCCCATGTTGCGCGTTGTAAAAGGAAATCCGGTGCAAATTGGGCAGGCAATCGGTAATTATTTGGTTGAAAATGTTGAAGAAATTGAAAAATTCAACGTGGTTCAAGGATTTTTGAATATCGTTTTAAGCGATTCGTATTATTTAAATTTCTTTAATTCGGTGACCGATTTTTCTTCCTTCGGAAAAGTAGCACAAGGAAAAGAAGCCTTAATGGTTGAATATTCTTCTCCAAATACCAACAAACCCTTGCATTTAGGGCACGTTCGAAATGTTTTGCTTGGTTATTCGGTTTCTGAAATTGAAAAAGCTGCCGGTAAAAAAGTGTATAAAACCCAAATTATCAACGATCGCGGCATCCATATTTGTAAAAGTATGTTGGCGTGGGAAAAATTTGGAAATGGTGAAACACCCGATGCTACCGCTCTAAAAGGTGACAAACTTGTTGGCAATTATTACGTAAAATTCGACAAAGAATACAAGAAAGAAATAGAAGCCTTAAAGGCCGAAGGCAAAACCGAAGAAGAGGCAAAAGCGCAAGCGCCATTAATTCTTGAAGCACAGGAAATGCTAAGAAAATGGGAAGCCGGTAATGAAGAAACCGTAGCACTCTGGAAAAAGATGAACGGCTGGGTTTACAGTGGTTTTGAGGAAACTTACAAGTCTATAGGCGTAGATTTCGACTTTTATTATTATGAAAGTGATACCTACCTATTAGGGAAGGATATTATTGAGGAAGGCATAAAAAACGATGTCTTTTTTATGAAAGATGATGGTTCGGTTTGGTGCGACTTAACCGATGATGGTCTAGATGAAAAATTAGTATTGCGTAGCGATGGCACTGCGGTTTATATGACCCAAGATTTGGGCACTGCAGTTCAACGGGTAAAAGACCACCCAGATGTTGGCGGAATGATTTACACCGTGGGGAATGAGCAGGATTATCACTTCAAAGTGCTGTTTTTAATTCTGAAAAAACTTGGTTATAAATGGGCCGAAAATCTATTTCATTTAAGTTATGGAATGGTAGATCTTCCCTCGGGAAAAATGAAAAGCCGTGAAGGAACCGTGGTAGATGCAGATGATTTGATTGCGCAAATGACGGCTACCGCCCGTAAAATTTCGGAGGAATTGGGTAAGATCGATGATTTTTCGGAAGATGAAAAGGAAGCACTTTATCGAATGATTGGTCTTGGTGCATTGAAGTATTACATCTTAAAGGTAGATCCTAAAAAACGAATTCTTTTCAACCCTGAAGAAAGTGTAGATTTTCAAGGAAATACGGGGCCATTTATTCAATACACTTATGCGCGTATCCAATCTATTTTACGAAAGGCCGCTGATGTCAAGTTGAATGATGTCGAAACCTCATTCAAGGATGTAATCGAAATGCATCCAAAAGAAAAGGAACTCATAAAAATTATTCAGCAATATCCTGAAACTATTCAATTGGCGGCAGCCAATTACAGTCCGGCGTTGATTGCAAATTACACCTATGATTTGGTGAAGGAATTCAACAGTTTTTACCAGAACGTACCAATTTTGGCAACAGATAATGAAGTTGAAAAGGCGTTCCGCGTAAAACTTTCAGGAGCCGTGGCTGAGATTATTAAAAGTGCATTTGCGCTTCTTGGTATAGACGTGCCAGAAAGAATGTAATTTAGCTTAACGCAAAAAGATCAAAGTTTTATTCTTAAAATAATACCTGAAAAGAAAAGTTGGGGGTAATTCCCAATGAAATTTCTTCAATTTTATTTACAGAAACTTCATTGTTCGCGTCCCGCACCAGCGCGTAGCGAATGTTTATAGTGTTCTGGGTGTTTAGGAGGTTTAATAGGGCGAAATTTATTTTGGCATCTATTTCCGGCGAAAGTTTCCAAAGGTATTCGGCAGAAAAATCTGTCCTGAAATAATCTGGCAATCTTTCATTATTTGGGCTATCATATTGCAACATAATTAATCCACCTTCCCCTGTTGTTTCATCCCCTTCCAATGGAATAGTATAAGGTTTTCCGCTGTGCCAATTTAAGCCCAATGCAATTTTTAAGGCATTCCATGAATAGCTGCCTGCCAAAGTTGCCGCGTGTTGCATATCTAAATTGTTGGGAAAGGAGGGCGGTACAAGGGTTGCAAATTCATAATCGTTTTTACTGTACACATAACTAGCCCAAGTGCTAAATGATTTTGTTTTGTGGTTAATAACAAACTCGGCGCCTTTTACGGTATAATTGCCAATTGCACGGGAAAATCTAAATTGATTTTGAAACCCTTGATTGGCACTGTTTATATCGTCCACAATTTTATAGTAAGCTTCCACATTCATAAAGAAGTCATTTTTGCTATAAACCAAGCCTGCCGATGCTTGTTTGCTCTTTAAAATTGGCGTGTTTTCTTCGTCGGCCAATATCCATCGTCTTTTTTCAATTCCCAGAAAATCGCTTTCAAAATCTATTCTTTGGGTGGCACTCTGACTTTTAAATTCGCCCAACACTTCTATTCCAAATCCTTCGCCTAATTTTTGATGCAGACTCAGTCGCGGTTCAATTACAATTTCTTCAAATTTATCGAAATAATTTCCGCGTAAACCTGCCGAAACGAAGGTTCTTTGATTGTTTGACAGATAATTTATTCCGGCGAAAAGCACATGGGTTCTAAGTACATCTTTTTCATAATTTCGAAAACGCGGAAGGTTTACATCTTGGGTATTGGCAATACCAATTTCAGAAAAATGATAGCCAGTTTGAAGGTCTAAATTTTCCGAAAATGTAATTTTTGTATCTAATTTGGCGCCCGTTTCCAGCACCTCATTTTTTTGGATCTGTTCCTGGGTCGTAAAAATATCGCGGTTAATGGCGTCCAGTAAATAATAGGTGCCGTAAGCCAAAATTGTAGTTTCAAAAGTATCATTCCAGAGCCGATTCCACGAGACGCCTCCAAGCAAACTGCGCTGTTCCAGTTTGCTGGTTTTTGTTTGTGAATTGATTGCTAAAGTCTCTGTAAAATCTAAGGAATTGTCTATCGTTAAAAAATTGACGCGCACTTTATCTTTTTCCGAAATATCCCAGAGCAATTTGCTGCCAAAATCATAAAAGCTAAAGTTTTCATCGGTTGTAATACCTATATTATTTTGGGTGCTTTCAGGATTGTTTATTTCGCTATCCTGAAAAATACGTTGGGTATAATTTTTATAGACCGGCGATTCCCACAGCTCGTTGATAGACTTTCTTCCTGCCACCTGAATACTGGCTTCTTCTGAAATAGGAAGATCAACAAATCCACTTCCGTTCAATAAATTGAAACCAATTCCAGCTTCGGTTTTTGAGGAGACACTGTTTCTTGAGCGCATATCGAGCACCCCCGAAACCCCTTCGCCATAACGAATATTGGTTCCGTTTTTATAAAGGGTTACTTTTTTTGTGAGATCGGGATTAAAGGCAGAAATGAGCCCGAAAAAATGCCCGCTTTGGTACATTTTTATATCGTCCCAAAGCAACCGATTTTCATCGTGCATTCCGCCACGGATGTTGATATTTGAAATGGTTTCGTCTACACTTTCCACGCCTGGAAGAGCCTGCGCAATTTGCAAAACATCATTTTCCACTTGCCCCGGCAGCAACCCGAAATGTTCGGTTGAAAGCAGGATGGAACCATCCAGGTTTTTATCAATGCCCTTGGTGAATATATTTTGCATCATTACTGGCTCCAAGGCCGAAACCGCAGGGAACATAAGCAAGGCGCTACAGTTTTTTGAAAGCTCTGAAGTGTTCTTGCTAAGCCGCGAATAGCCCACAAAAGTGACGGAAAAGCGCGTGGGTGAATTTTGGTTTGGCACATAAAAAAACCCTTCGGCATCTGTAATTGTGTTAAACGAATTGTCTTCAGAAATAATGGTTGCGCCTTCCAACGGTAGTTGGGTTTCAAAATCGATTATTCTTCCGCAAAGCAGCCCACTATTTCCTTTGGAAGTAATAGTAATATAGCGCTCGTTGATGCGATTGTATAAAAACGGAGTATTCGTTTCCAGGTATAAAAGAATGTCTTCAAACGTAGCTAAATTATCTGAGGGAAGTTTTAGAACAATTCCGTCCATTTCTTGCTGCACGTATGAAAAACGGACATCGTATTCCTTTTCCAAAGCGTCTAAATAAGTCAAAAGAGGAGTTTCTTCGGTTTCCTGGGCTATGGTTTTTGCTCCAAAGGCACCGAATACCAAAAGAAAAATTAAAATCTTGTAGCTACTCGCTATGTTTGGCATTTATAGTTACTGCTCCGTTTTTATTTATTGTATAGTTTAGCTGCAGGGGTTCGCAAATAGATTTTAATGCAAGTTCGAGATTTTTATGCGAAAAAGTTCCGGTAAATCTTTTTTCTAGATTAACATCGCCCAAATTTACCTTAATATCGTATTGTCTTTCCAATTCATTTATAACAATTTGCAGTGGCGCATTTTCAAAACTGCTTTCCTTTTTTAGCCAAACTGGCGCAACATTTTCGGTGGTTTCATTCAGCAGTAAGCTACCATTTTCTATCTGAATTTTTTGCCCGGCGGGCAATTTTACCAGCTTGTCATTAAAGGCAACGCTTACCAATCCTTCGTAACAGGCAACTACAAAAAAACCGTCCCTAGCCACCACATTAAATTGGGTGCCCAAGACGGTAACGGTTCCTTCTGAGGTTTTTACGCTAAATTTTTTGCCTTTGGCAACTTTAAAATAAGCCTCCCCATCTAAGGAAAGCTCGCGGGAATCGTCCCAGTTATTTTTGGTGTACGTTATTTCAGAACCTGAATTTAAAGCTACTTTAGAGCCATCGGGCAGGGTGAAGTTTTCCGTCTGCGCCATTTCAGTTTTTATGGAAGTAGAAAGCGTAGTTGTATAATAATATCCAATAAGTAGCAGGGCAAAAATCGCGGCCACCTTCCAAACAACAGAAAAAACCGATGGTTTTTGTAATTGGCGCACGGGTTTTATTTTATTTGAAATAGCATTAAAGTTTGTCTGGGTATCCATTTCAGAAATATCAAAATCTGAACTGGCCTGGGCAATTTGGAGATATGATGCATATTCAGGATCTGTCTTCAGCACTTCCAACTCTTCCGCAGTGGCTTCATTGTTTAGCCATTTGTGCAATAATTGTTCTTTTCTCATTTGTATTGTGTTCGTAGGTGAAACAGTTCAACTTGCTATTACCCTACCTAAAAAATTTTAAACATTACCTATTTCCTTCCTAAGTATTGCCAATGCTTGACTCATTCTTTTTTCTACTGCCTTAACTGAAATTTGTAGCATTTCGGCAATTTCAGCATATTTTTTCCCTTCAATTCTATTTAAAAGGAAGGCGGTTCGTTGCGCTTCACTTAAGTTTTCGATAGAATTTTTAAGTTTTTCCTGAAACTGATTTTCTTCCATTAAAAACTCGGGCGACTGGTAATTTGTTTTATCGGGCTGGGCCTTAGCATGTTTAAGGACAACTTTTTTGTGGGCCACCTCGTTTAAAAAGGCGTTGTTGCAAACGGTATATAAAAATGATTTCGCTTTTTCCTTGGTTACCTTGGCGCAGTTTTGCCATA
>CAXBDO010000123.1:0-6925 GCA_963974165.1 uncultured Aequorivita sp. | reverse complement strand
TTTCCAATGGATTATCTGAAGCATAATATGCATATCGAACCTTTACTTTTGGACTAATACTGCGACGGATTTTTGACGCGGCCTGAATTGCTTTTTGATAATGGGCGCCTTCCATTTCCAACCCAATAACATTCCAGGTAGAATTATGGAAAAACTTCAGCACGTCTCTATTTTGAAGGGAAGTACCCAAAACGGAAATCATAGTTCCTGTACAAACATTTACGGCATCATCTTTAAAATCTGCCTTTTCTAATTTATTTTTGAAAGGATAATTGTAAAAAATGCCTGTCTTTATTGGCATCTACATAAGGTTTTAAAAGTTCGTCCATAGTTTCATAGGCTTGTTCGCCAAAGGCGTAATCCATAACAATAATTACAGGTTTTCTAGAATCTTCAAGCGCTGCCAGACCTTTTGTGTATTCGCACTGTTTTATTTTTGAAGTATCGATAATCTGCACGTCTATATTGGTGCCACTCTGGTCCTCTATAAAAATCATGCCTTCTGCCAATGCAGTTTTCGTCACTTTTTCGCGCAGTTTTATATTCACATTACTGCTCAAAGCTTCAAAAACTTCCATAGGTTTTTTCTTCAGAAATTCTGAAGAAAGTGCTTTTGGGGCATAAAGACTATTCATTACGCTATGCATATTGGCACTAATAATATGCAATGGGCGCTCCAGCAGTCCTTTTTCCTGCAATATCTGCTTTATGCGGAAAGCCCACAATTCGCCGTGAATATGGTGGCCCAATCGTTCGCGTAGCACGGGGCTAAAAGTAATTATGCGTTGATTATCGGTTAATACCTCATCTATCGCCAATTTTCCTAAAAAGTATATGATATTAAAAAAGCGATTTTCGTTTTTTTCACTAGCAAAAAATGGATAAACGCTTTTTACCTCCTCGAAAGTTCTACCTAAGAAGTTGGCGGTATGGGTTAAGGCAATTTCCTTTTCTTCCTGCGTTAGTTTTTCCTTTTTAAGAACAGCGTTCTCCAATTTTTTCCAATCGCGGATTACCTCCCCATTCTCGTTTATGAGCACTTGTTTCATAATCTTGTGCGACTCGATAAACAGGAAGGTTAGGTGCGTAAGTATATCGTAAATTTCAGAGCGGCCGCGGGTTATTTCAATATTCATTTGTTCCGAATCTATGCGGTAACAATTTCTGCGGCGCTTTAAAGGAATTATTGGCTCGAAGTGAGAGTTTTTATAACCTTCGTCGCTTGTTAGGTTTATAAATCTACACTCTTCAATGCCATAGGGCAAACGGTCCATTACGTATAGTAAGCCCTGAAGTTCAATTTTGTCTTCCTTAATTGAACCATAAATCTCTGGTCGAAGCGTAAGTAATGATTCGCGAAGCGATTCTCCAGAAACCCCCATGGGTTTGTAAAAGCCACGGTTAAAAAGGTGGCGCATAGTAATGTAGAGTCGTTCAATTGCCTGTGTGCTTTCTTGTGCACGCGTTCTTGTATGTGATTTCAGTTTATTCATTAAATGCAAAGATAACACTAATTTTAAGGCTGAATTTCTATTAAGGCTTCTGCAATTTTGCGGTCGTTGGAAAGTCGGGGCACTTTATTTTGCCCGCCCAATTTCCCTTGAGATTTCATATACTTTTGAAAACTGTCTCGTTTAAGGGAAGAAATTTTTAACGGCTGAAGCACCTTTCCCACAATTAAATCGAAGTAATACGAATTTTGTTTCTGCATTTCGGCATCGAGAAATTGTGCAACTTGCTGAAGATCATCTGGCGGATTGTCGAATTCTATTAGCCATTCGTGGTAAGGTAAGTTTTCTTGGGAAGGAATGATATGCGGCGCAACCGTGAATTCTGTAATTGAAAATCCAAATTTTGAAATTGCATTTTTCATTGCTGTTTCAACTTCATTGCCAATAACGTGTTCGCCAAAGGCCGAAATAAAATGTTTTATCCTTCCGGAAACAATAACACGATAGGGCTTTGTTGAAGTAAACTGTACGGTATCTCCAAGATTGTAGGCCCAAAGTCCGGCATTTGTAGAAATTATCATTACATAATTAACCCCAATTTTTACCTCTCCAATTGTAAGGCGTTTCGGGTTTTCATCGAAAAAATTGGCCGCTTCAATAAATTCATAGAAAATTCCTGAATTCAATAGCAGTAACATCCCTTTCTCCTTTTGGCTATCCTGAAATGCGAAGAATCCTTCACTGGCAGGAAAGAGCTCGATACTGTCTACTTTTCTTCCAATTAAATCTTCAAATTTAGCTCGGTACGGCTCAAAATTTACACCTCCGTAAATAAACAAATTAAAGTTCTGGAATAGGTCGCCCACCTTCTTTCCCGTGTTCTTTTGAAGTTTTTCAAAATACATCTGCACCCAAGAAGGAATACCGCTAATTACGGTCATGTTTTCATTTTTGGTTTCCTCCACAACAGCTTCTACTTTGGTTTCCCAATCGTCTATACAATTTGTTTCCCAACTTGGCAGGCGATTTTTTTGAAGATATGCTGGCACATAATGCGCAACGATGCCGGAAAGTCGGCCAAGTTTAATTCCGTTTTTTTCTTGCATTTCAGGGCTTCCTTGAAGAAAAATCATTTTGCCATCCACAAAATCGGCTTTTCCGGTTTCGTGAACATAGCACAAAATTGCATTTCTCGCTGCCTCGATATGATGGGGCATAGATTCCTTTGTTAACGGAATATACTTTGCTCCCGAAGTTGTACCCGAAGTTTTGGCAAAATAAAGCGGTTTTCCGGGCCATAGTACGTTTTCTTCACCTGAAACTACACGATCTACGTAAGATTTTAATTCTTCGTAATCGCGTATTGGTACCTGTTTGGCAAAATCCTCAAAAGAAGAAATGCCCTCAAAATTATGATCTTTACCGAAGGCTGTATTTTTGGCTTCGGCAATAAGGGTTTCAAATACTTTTTGTTGGGTTTCTACAGGGTTTGCCGCCCATTTTTGAATTCGGGTTGCTATAATTTTCGCAAATACTTTTGCGCCTAATGACTTTATGGACATACTTTTTTAATCAAAATCTATAAAACTGGTGGGATTTACGGGGAAGCCATCGCGCCAAAGTTCAAAATGTAAATGGGGGCCGGTGGTCAGTTCGCCCGTATTGCCAACTGTACCAATTACCTCGCCGGCCTTAACGATTTCGCCCTGTTCTTTGGTAAGCATGGCGTTGTGCTTGTAAGCTGAAATGAGATTATTATCGTGTTTTAGAATAATTACATAGCCTGTTGCTACAGTCCATTCAGCAAAGATTACCGTGCCATCTGCTACGGCTTTAACGGGGGAATCTTTAACAGTAACTACATCTACCGCATAATGTTTCTTTTTTGAATCATAACTTTCGGTAATGGTCCCTTTTACAGGAGCAAAAAACGCAAATTGCTGTACTTGGGGCGCAATAAGCGGATTGTATTTATCTTCCTTTGCCACGGCCTCACGAAGCAAGGAATCTTTTCTGGAAGTACGGATTAATACCGACGGATCTGTTTTTGCTACTTCAATAAGAGAATCCTTATTGAAATTAACCGTTTTAACGTCGCCTGTAAGGACTTTCTTGATCGAGGCAAGGTATTGCTCATTTACGCTTAAAATCTGCTGTAACGAGTCTGTTTTATAGGTTAATTGTGTAGCCTTCTTTTTTAATGTAGTAGAGGAATACCCCGGAATATATTCGCGAAGCGGTGTAAAAGCGATTATTACTGTGGTTAACAGAATTAGGACCAAGGCAAAAAGTGTACTGAACACGAATACATTCAGCCTGTTCAGTTTAAATGAAAAGCGCTCCTCGAAGGTCTCTTCGTTAAGAATTACCAAACGGTACTTATGCAAAAGCTTCTTTTTAAACTTTTTTGATCTTTTTTCTTTATGGGTCATATTCGGCAATTGCTTTTTACAAATATAAAATAACTAGGGCGCTTTACGCTAAAGTTATCTTCAAAACGTTGTATCTAAACATTTCTTGTTACCTTTGTGTAATTAAAATTTAAAAATTATGAACGCATTGTTTATTCCATTAGGTGTTATTGGCCCTTGGCAAATTATATTGATTGTTGTAATCGTATTATTGCTTTTTGGGGGAAAGAAAATCCCAGAACTTATGCGTGGTTTGGGTAGCGGACTTAAAGAATTTAAGGATGCGTCTAAAGATGAAACATCAGAAAATAAAATAGACGAGAAAAAGTAATTCTCATTCTACACTAAAAAGAGAGCCTTCCAATTTAAATTTGGAAGGCTCTTTTTTTATGTATTGTTTTATATTTTACTCAATCTTGGCCGAATTCAAAATAGATTCCAATTCAAATTGAAGATCTCTTTTTGAAACTGCCGGGGCATAAGTAAAGCCTTCCAAAATTAAATAACGATTGTTTTTTTTATCGCGCACGGCGTAATTCACAAAGGGTCCTCCCATCCAATCGTCCTTCACTTCCCAAGTTCCTTTGGTTTCATAGGCGAATTTCCCATCAATTTTTGTTGTGAAAAGATATGGAGCATAGGCATCTTCCGTAATAAATTGGCCGTCATCCTCTACGGGTAACAACCTGCTTCCTATTGAATCGCGGATTTTAATAATATCGCCCACCGCGGTGCTATCGTTATTTATCATAGATAGTGGAACCTGATATACTAAAATGTTGGTTGTGCCATCTTTTAAATCTTTGCGCATCCAGAAAAAACTATCGGTAGCTTTTGCAATTCTATACGCACTGGGTATTTGTAGGCTAACACCCATCATTTTTTTAAGGGAATCTGATTTCATCATTGAAATTGCCGTTCTACGTTGGCGTTCCTTAATTTCGGACGCGTGGAATGTCGCAATTATTTGGGCGGCATTTTTATTGATTAGCTCCACCAATTTTTCTTCGGAAGAAGCCTTAATCAATGCTCCGGCCTGGGGTTTGGCATATTCGTCTGTTGCAATGGTTACTTTATCTTCATTACTTATTACAACATATAAAAAAAGCCTGTTGCTACGGGCAAAACCTGTAAAAGCTTCAGGCGGCATTTGGTTCATGGAAAAAAGAGGTTCGTCCTGGGGAAGGCCGTCAGTTGGCGCCGCAAAATTGTTTCGAATTGCTTCACCCACAACCCCGTTCCAAAGATCGTTGGGGGTAATTATTTGAAGTGAATTTATGTTACCTACAGAATTGGGAACAAGTGATTTGTCTTTGGTGCCGCTATTGTTACAAGAAGTAAATGCAACAAGTAGCGAAAACAATGCAATAGTAAATAGTTTCATTTAAAGGATGTTTGGTGGGAACTATCCTTTGTGAATTTTCAGTTTAGTTCCGGGCTTTAAGTTAGTACCACTAATATCGTTCCATTTTTTGATATTTTGGACCGAAACTCCAGGAAATTTCTGTGAAATACTCCACAATGAATCTCCATTGCGCACGGTATATGTTTTTTCTGAAGATTTATTGGATTGCACAGGCGTATTAACTGCAATATCCTGGGCACTTTTCTTTGGGTAGATAATTAAATTTTGGCCCACTTTTACAGTATTGCTGCGCATACCGTTCCAGTTTTTTACTTGGCTTATAGAAACTCCGTACCTATCGGCAATTCTTCCAAGGTAATCGCCTCGTCTTACACGGTATCGAATTTTTTCTGGCTGCTCATATAATTCTGGTAGTGGTTTTTCGTCTTCTTCCTGCTCTTCCTGAATGAACGTATAGATTGCCGCTTCATTATTTACAAATGTACCAACAGCGGTAAGTGGTAAACGAAGTACGTAATTTTCATTCTTAACAACTGGAATTATACCAAGTTTATATGAAGGGTTAAGAAATTCCAGTTCTTCTTTATCTAAATTGGTAAGCTTCGCAATTTGATCGAATGTAATTTGTTGCTTAATACGAATGGTATCGGTTGCTACAAAAGGAATTCGCGCAGTTTGCTTTTTAAATCCGTGTTCCTGGGCATATTCAAAAATATACATAGTAGCTAAGAAGGCAGGTACATATCCGGCTGTTTCACGTGGAAGGAAGCTGCGAAGGCTCCAATAATCGGTTTGTCCGCCAGAACGTCTAATTGCTTTAGAAACATTCCCAGGACCAGAATTATAGGCAGCTAATGCTAAATCCCAATCATTGAAACTAGTATTTAAACTTTTTAGGTATTTACAGGCGGCTTCGGTTGCAAGATATGGATCAGAGCGCTCATCTACGTATGAGCTAACATCCAAACCAAACATCTTTCCGGTAGGAAACATAAATTGCCAAAGTCCGGTAGCTCCCACCCTAGACTGGGCGCGCGGATTTAAAGCAGATTCAATAACTGCCAAATATTTTAATTCAAGGGGTAAATTGTGTTTATCTAACTCCTGTTCAAACAATGGGAAATAGTATTCACTAAGGCCCATTAAACGCTCCAATCCACGACGACGATTCTTCAGATAGTGCTTTATTACACTTTCTAAAGATGCATTATATTCCACATTAAAAGGGGTACGGGCATCAAGTTCCTTTAATCGCTGTTTTAAAAGTTCCGTTGGAAGTTCATCATAGTCTACCGGTTCGAAATCTTGATTAACTACGCTATTATAAATATCCTCAAAAAGATCAGATTTATATAGTTCCTTTAACCAAAGACTGTCTTTTTTACGGGCAAGAGCCATGTCTTTTAAATCATAGACGAGACTATCCTTAAATGCGGTAGCAACCACAGTTGAAGGTAATTCTTTAGCAATTTTTGAAATTTTAATGGAATCAACAACCTGAATTTGTTTTGTATTCAGCTTTTTGCTTTGCTTTTTAACTTGCTGGGCAAAACTCATACTGCAAACCAGCAATAATATAAGCGGAAGGAATTTTTTTTGTTTCATCGGTTATTAATTGCGATTAGGGGATATGGAAATATTCGTTTAATTGTAAATGTTCTCGTTGAAAAACCTTCTTGATTAAAATTGGAACGTTT
>CAXBDO010000122.1:0-6973 GCA_963974165.1 uncultured Aequorivita sp. | reverse complement strand
GACTGCATTTTTAGTTGTATTAGTAATTATTCTTTTTGGAATCTCTGTTTGGCAAATGAACAGGATATTCCAATTGGCTCAAGTAAAGCCAACAATTCATTCCGAAATCGCTTCGGATAAGGACAATAACATGAATGGTTATTTAATGATGGGGTTTTTGGCCTTCATCTATATTTTGGCCATTGTAACCTTTTGGCTTTGGGGCGATATTCTTCTGCCTAAATCGGCATCAGAGCATGGAACGGAAATAGACAACCTTATGTTGATTTCCATGATTGTTATCTTTTTGGTAGGAATCCTTACCCAATGGTTACTGCATTATTTCGCCTTTATTTATAGAGGTAACAAAACCAGAAGAGCAACTTTTTATGCAGATAACGATAAGTTAGAATTTATCTGGACCATCATTCCGGTAATCGTTCTTGCAGGATTAATTATCTACGGTCTATTTACTTGGACAGATATTATGAATGTTGATAAAGATGACGACCCGTTAGTTGTTGAACTATATGCCCAACAATTTAACTGGAAAGCTCGTTACGGCGGAAAAGACAATACATTAGGTGAAGCAAACGTACGTTTAATAGAGGGTGTTAACCAACTAGGTGTAGATCCTGCAGATCCAAACGGGCAGGATGATAAGATTGTTACTGAACTTCACCTGCCAGTAGGTAGAAAAGTGTTGTTTAAGATGCGTTCACAAGATGTATTGCACTCAGCCTATATGCCTCACTTTAGAGCGCAGATGAACTGTGTACCTGGTATGATTACCCAATTTGCCTTCACCCCAACTGTTACCACCGAAGAAATGAGATTGGATGATGATATGGTTGAAAAAGTAGCCAAAATTAATAGAATTCGAAATGAGAAAAGTAAAGTTCTTGCCGCAAATGGCGAAGAAGCTTTAGATGCCTATGAATTTGACTATGTGCTGCTTTGTAACAAGATTTGTGGTATAAGTCACTATAATATGCAGATGAAGATTATAGTAGAGTCTGAAGAAGACTACAACGCATGGTTGGCAACACAGCCTACCTTAGCAGAACAGCTTAGTAAATAAACTAAATAATATTAGCTTAAATAGATATGTCAGCACACGCACAGGTCCACGGAGTAGAAGATCACCACGACGATCACGGGCATCATCATAAAGAAACATTTGTAACAAAATATATCTTTAGCCAAGATCATAAAATGATCTCTAAACAATACCTTATTACAGGTTTGTTTATGGGGGTTATCGGGATATTGATGTCTTTACTGTTTCGTCTTCAATTGGCTTGGCCAGATCATAAATTTACTATTTATGAAGTATTTCTAGGAAAATGGGGCGCTGATGGCGTTATGGATCCTAGTGTATATTTAGCCTTAGTTACCATTCACGGTACTATCATGGTATTCTTTGTATTAACGGCAGGATTAAGTGGTACTTTCAGTAACCTCTTAATTCCCTTACAAATTGGCGCTCGAGATATGGCCTCCGGATTTCTGAATATGATTTCCTATTGGTTGTTCTTCTTGTCCAGCTTTATTATGCTTTGCTCATTATTTGTTGAAGCAGGACCAGCCTCTGCAGGATGGACAATCTATCCGCCGCTTAGTGCCTTGCCACAGGCAATTCCAGGTTCCGGAGCAGGGATGACGCTGTGGTTAACTTCCATAGCTGTGTTTATAGCATCATCACTTTTAGGATCGCTAAACTATATTGTAACGGTAATTAACCTACGTACAAAAGGTATGTCTATGACGCGCCTTCCTTTAACAATCTGGGCTTTCTTTGTAACTGCAATTATTGGTGTGGTTTCATTCCCAGTTTTGTTTTCTGCAGCACTTATGTTAATTATGGATAGAAGTTTTGGAACTTCTTTCTTCCTATCAGATATTTATATTGCAGGAGAAGTCTTGCACCATCAAGGTGGTTCGCCAGTACTTTTTGAGCACCTTTTTTGGTTTCTTGGTCACCCGGAAGTTTATATTGTAATCTTGCCAGCGATGGGTATTGTATCTGAAGTAATGGCCACAAACTCCCGAAAACCTATTTTTGGATATCGCGCGATGGTTGCATCCATTCTTGCAATTGCCTTCCTTTCAACAATTGTTTGGGGTCACCACATGTTTATTTCAGGAATGAATCCATTCCTTGGATCGGTGTTTACATTTACAACTTTATTGATTGCAATTCCTTCAGCCGTAAAAGCCTTTAACTGGATTACGACCCTCTGGAAAGGAAATCTCCAATTGAACACCGCAATGCTATTTTCAATTGCCTTCGTTTCAACATTTATTACAGGTGGTTTAACAGGTATTATTCTTGGAGATAGTGCGCTGGATATTAACGTTCACGATACATATTTCGTTGTGGCACACTTTCACTTGGTAATGGGTATCTCTGCGCTTTATGGGTTATTGGCTGGTATTTACCACTGGTTCCCAAAAATGTTTGAGGGCAGAATGATGAATAAAAAACTTGGCTTTGTTCACTTTTGGGTAACTTCAATTGGTGCTTATGGTATCTTTTTCCCGATGCACTTTGTTGGGATGGCAGGTTTACCAAGAAGATATTACACCAACACGGCATTCCCATACTTTGATGACCTTGCAGATATAAATGTTGTAATGACGCTATTTGCAATCATGACAATTTCAGTACAGGTTGTGTTTTTATACAACTTCTTCCATTCTATTTTCTACGGAAAAATTGGACCAAAAAACCCTTGGAAATCTACTACCTTGGAATGGACTACAGAGATAAAACACATCCACGGAAACTGGGATGGCCCAATTCCACACGTTTACCGTTGGTCTTACGACTACAGTAAATTGAACAAGGATGAATCAGACTACGTAATACCAGGTCAGGATTATATTCCACAAAACGTTCCGCTTCAAGATAACGAAGATGAATTAGACCATTAAAATAATTCAACTTAAAACACTTTAAAAAACGCCTTTTCAATCTGAAAGGGCGTTTTTTTATACTACGTATATTATGCGTACTACCACGTAGTACATATTTCATCCTTTTGCCGTATATTTACACTATTGAGTTAATAATATGTAGGAAGTGAGGAATCTACTATTTATTTCAAGAGCCATACTGAAAAGTATGGCTCTATTTTTTTAAGGGGCATCTAAAGGATTGCTATATTTGTTTTATGAATGAACATCTTGATGCTTCTGGGGAAAATCTTACACCCCAAGAATTGGATATTGAAAAAAAACTGCGGCCCCTTAGTTTTGAAGACTTTACGGGACAAGACCAAGCATTAGAAAATCTACAAATTTTTGTACAGGCCGCCAATTTACGCGGCGAAGCGTTAGACCATACACTTTTTCACGGTCCTCCAGGTCTTGGAAAAACCACCCTTGCATATATACTTGCCAATGAATTGGACGTAAATATCCGGGTTACTTCGGGACCGGTTTTAGACAAGCCTGGCGATCTTGCCGGCCTACTTACCAATCTGGACGAGCGCGATGTGCTTTTTATTGATGAAATACATCGATTGAGCCCCATTGTTGAAGAGTATCTTTATTCGGCAATGGAAGATTATAAAATTGACATTATGATTGAATCTGGGCCCAATGCACGCTCGGTTCAAATTAACTTGAATCCTTTCACCTTAATTGGAGCAACAACACGATCGGGACTGCTAACGGCGCCAATGCGTGCCCGTTTCGGAATTTCATCCCGCTTACAATATTACACTACAGAACTTTTAACTACCATTTTACAGAGAAGTGCCTCCATTTTGCAAGTTCCAATTTCTATGGAAGCGGCTATTGAAATCGCAGGCAGAAGCCGCGGTACTCCCAGAATTGCAAATGCACTTTTGCGCAGAATAAGGGACTTTGCACAAATTAAAGGCGATGGAAAAATAGACGTTAAAATAGCCAAATTCGGCTTGGATGCCCTACACGTAGATGCCCATGGTTTGGATGAAATGGATAACAAAATATTATCTACCATTATCGAAAAATTTAAAGGTGGCCCTGTAGGAATTACAACCATTGCCACGGCGGTTTCAGAAAGTCCAGAAACCATTGAAGAGGTTTACGAGCCTTTTTTAATCCAACAAGGGTTTATAATGCGCACCCCCCGTGGGCGTGAAGTTACCGAAGCGGCATATAAACATTTGGGCAAAGTAAAAGGTCCTACCCAGGGCGGTTTGTTTTAGATGAAGCTGTCTCCCCGAGCGCAGTCGAGGAGTAGTTTTAGATTAACTTGAGGTTTCGACTGCGCTCGACCTGGACATAAAATGCCAAATAAGACCATCCCTTCCGTATCTGCTTTTCGGTTTCTGATTCATTCTACGCAGATTCTTAAAAACCCGCTGCCTTTTCATCATAAAAATTTTGAGACCAAAGGCGATACTTTTCGTCTTAAACTCGGCTTTGGGAAGTCGGTTATTTTTTCGCGCGATGCAGGCCTTGCACAACATGCACTTCAAAAAAACCATAAAAATTATTCAAAATCACCCATCCAAACACGCGACTTGGTTAAATATGTTGGTCGCGGCCTATTAACTTCTGAAGGCGAATTGTGGCAAAAACAGCGGAAATTGATCCAGCCAGCTTTTCATAAAAAACAATTGATCAATCTTCTGGAAACTATCAATAGCGCAATAAAAGGCGAATTGCAAAAAATTGAAACTGCTAGGCCTAAAGATATTTTTCCGGTTTTTAATGACCTTGCTTTCCAGACGGTTGTAAAATCGCTTTTTAGTAGCGCAGTAGATCAAAATGACATCAACAAACTTCAACATATAACTGAATCTGCTCAACAAATGTTGGTGAAGGAATTGCGCCAACCTTACCTGGGCTGGTGGTTTAAATGGAGCGGCAAAATAGCCAAACATATTTCTGAAACTGAGGAAGCCCGAACAATATTAAAGAAATTGGTAAATGAAAGACGCCAGTCTGGGCGGCGGGAAGACGACCTATTGGACATGCTTTTGGAGGCCAGATACGACGATGGCAGCGCAATGGCCGATGAACAATTAATAGACGAGATTCTAATTCTTTTTACGGCCGGGCACGAAACCACCTCGAACGCATTGACTTTTACTTGTGAATTATTGGCCCGTCATCCTGAAATACAGGAAACGATTTTTGCTGAAGTAACCGAAGCAGAAAAGCATTCGGAAAACTTATTCGAATTTTTGAAGCACTGCGCTTTCACCAAAAATGTGTTGGAAGAATCGCTTCGCCTTTATCCGCCTGCATATTTTATAGATCGCATAAATATTGAGGAAGATGAATTTAATGGAGTGGTAATTCCAAAAAATTCGAATTTGTTGTTTTCGATATTGGAAATCCATACCGACCCGAAAAACTGGGAGGAACCAAATAAATTTAATCCCGAGCGATTTTCGGGGGTAAATCCAAATCATTTTTCAGTCCAATATTTTCCATTTGGCGCGGGGCCGCGAATGTGTATTGGCAACAATTTTGCGATGTATGAAATGATTTTGGCAATAGCCGAAATAGTAAAAACCTACAAAATTTCTGAAAAACATACCCCAATAGAAATAAAACCGCTTATTACTTTAAAGCCTAAAAATGCTATATTGGAATTTAATTTCAGATAAAAATTGATTCAGAATACTTCAAAATATACCCAATTAATTAAAGCCGAGGCAAAACGCTTGGGCTTTCTTTCCTGTGGCATAAGCAGGACCGAATTTCTGGAAGAGGAAGCGCCACGCCTGGAAAGTTGGCTCAAAAAAAACATGAATGGCGAAATGGCCTATATGGAAAACCATTTCGACAAAAGATTGGACCCTACCATTTTGGTGCCCGATTCCAAGAGCGTAATTTCGCTATTGCTAAATTATTTTCCTTCAGAAACACAAAATTCGGAAACCTATAAATTCTCAAAATACGCTTACGGCACCGATTACCACTTTGTTATAAAAGACAAGTTGAAGCAATTGATGGAATTTATTTCCGAAGAAATTGGTGAAGTGCACGGCCGTGCTTTTGTAGATTCTGCGCCAGTTTTAGACAAAGCGTGGGCCGCAAAGAGCGGGTTGGGCTGGATTGGCAAACACAGCAATTTGCTTACAAAACAGCTGGGTTCCTTTTATTTTATTGCCGAATTAATTGTTGATCTGGAATTGGATTACGACAGTGCGGTAACCGACCATTGCGGTAGTTGCACCGCCTGCATAGATGCCTGCCCCACAAATGCTATAGTAGCCGATAGGGTAGTGGATGGCAGCAAGTGCATTTCGTATTATACAATTGAATTGAAAAATGAAATCCCCGCTTCCGAAAAAGGAAAATTTGAAGACTGGATGTTCGGCTGCGATATATGCCAAGATGTTTGCCCGTGGAACCGTTTCAGCAAGCCGCATAACGAGCCTTTGTTTAACCCACATCCAGAGTTTCTGTCAATGAATAAAAGGGATTGGGAAGAGATTACTACAGAGGTTTTTCAAAAATTATTTAAGGATAGCGCGGTAAAAAGAACCAAATTTTCAGGCCTTACGCGCAATATAAACTTCCTGAAAGATTCGTAATTATAGTTTCTTCTTTAATTATAACCGTTTACCTTTGTTAGTTGCGATATTGTAATACCAAGCAATGCCCGCAAAATGGCTACCGCAGCCATAAATGTATCAGCATCAACATATATACTATGAGTAAACAAAGTAAACGCAGAGAGGCACTTTTATATCACGCAAAACCAAGACCCGGAAAAATAGAGGTTGTCCCCACTAAAAGTTATTCTACCCAACGCGATCTTAGTTTGGCGTATTCGCCCGGAGTTGCGGAACCTTGTTTGGAGATCGAAAAAAATGTAGATAATGTTTACAAATACACCAACAAAGGAAACCTGGTTGCCGTAATTTCTAATGGAACTGCGGTTTTGGGCTTAGGAAATATTGGCCCTGAAGCCTCCAAACCGGTTATGGAAGGGAAAGGTTTGCTCTTTAAAATATTTGCCGATATAGACGTTTTTGATATT
>CAXBDO010000121.1:0-7018 GCA_963974165.1 uncultured Aequorivita sp. | reverse complement strand
GCCTCCAAATATTGTGTATTTGAAACCGAAACCAAAAGAAGTTTGTGGTGCATTACCAATTTTAGTACCTGTAAGATCTACAGTTCCAGATTCTAACAATGCGTTAGTTTGGTCTTCTCTAGTTTGGAAAGGAGTTTCTCCATCATACTTCCAGTTACCAATACTACCAAATGCTCTAAGCATAAAGGCGCTTGAGTAACGGTATTTACCTTCAAATTCAAATCCTTTGTGAACTTGGGTAATGTCTGTAAATCTCTGGTAACGGTCTTTTTGCTCGATCGGATTGGTAGATGTAGCATCTCCTTCAATAAACCCACCAGAAAGGAAACGGTTACCCCAAGTAGTGTAATATCCGTTTAAGTCTAAGCTGAATGCTCCAGAACGAAGTCTGTAACCAACTTCAAGACCTAAAATCTCTTCGTTGTCAATTTCGTTTTCACCTTCAATAATGTAATTTGAATTTCTGATATCTGTAAAGATATTGTCTAAGAAAGGCTGTCTTGAGTAGTATCCAGCGTTTGCAAAAATAGTGCTGTTATCAACGATGGTGTAACCCATACCTCCTTTTACATTATAACCAAGTTTGTTTACTTTGGCAGATTTTCCAAGGCCATCTACACCTTCAACCTCAAGACCTTGAGCGCGGCCTTCTCTTTGGTAACTTTGGGTAGAAACAGCACCTTGTACGAAAGCAGAGAAATTATCTGTTTTGTATTCAGCCTGTCCGAAACCACCTATGTAGTTAATGTACTCTGAGTAGTCGTAGTTAAAACGCTGACCTTCATCTGCTGAATTGAACAAAGCTGCCCAAGGATCTGCTTCAAAAGTTTCACTAATTACGTAGTCTCTATCTCTTTGGTCGCCGTAACCGAAGTTATCTGCGTAGCCAGTAAGACCCAATAAGTTGTTCATTTGGTACCAGTGGCTACCTTTGTATAGACGAGTATCTAAACCTACGTTAAATGTGAAGTTATCGCTTACAGCGCTTTCAAGGTTTGTAAGGAAACCAAACCAGTTGTGGTTGTTTACAGACATTCTTCTTGCAACAGAACCTCTTCCGTAACCACCAATTCCGTTTTCAGAACCTTCAATGTTACTTAAAATTTGCGCATCAAAATCAATGTTTCCATTGTCATCGCGAATAATATTTCTTGAACTACCTGCAGGTCCTGTTCCGCCACCACGTCCGAAAGATGCGTATGCAACAGAAGATAGGTTAGTGCTTTCGCTCATAGCCCAATCCCAGTTAAGGTTAATAATTGGCTTGTGGTAGTAGTTTCTTCTAATAGTATATCTTTCACCATCCAAAAATCCAGAGTTGCTGTTGTAGCGAGTTCCGAATTCTTCATAATCTTCTAAAGATTTAGAGAAGTTTTGATCGTGCCATTGTGGAGCACCTGTAATCAAAAAGTTGAAAGAGTGCTTGTCGCTTGGCACGTAACCAATACCTATGAAATAGTTTTGACCTTGTCCGGCAGTTCCATAAGCATATTTTTTGTGTGCTTGCCAGTGGTCAAACAAAAAAGAGTAAGCCCATTTTCCTTTTAAACCAGAATCGTAGCTTAATGTTCCTTTAAAGTAGCTGTCGTTACCAGTCATAAAACGGGCAAAACCACCTTCTTTTCTTCCCGCAGCACGAGAAATAATGTTAACTGTTCCCCCTACAGAAGAAATAGCAAGTTTTGATGAACCTAAACCACGCTGAACTTGAATAGCGTTTGCAACGTCTGACATTCCAGACCAGTTAGACCAGTACATTTTACCGTCTTCCATTCCGTTAATTGGCTGTCCGTTTAACAAGAAAGCAGTGTTTGTTTGGTCAAAACCACGTAAAAACATTTGCGAATCTCCAAAACCTCCAGCTTGGTTAGAAACGTACACACTTGGAGTACTTTTAATAGCCTCTGGAAATTCTACGTTACCAACAGCTTTAGCTTGAATTTCAGCTGCAGAAATTGTAGAAACGGCGATAGGAGTCTGGCGGTCTTTTGCCAAATCGATAATTCCCTTACCTACAATTACAACCTCCTCAAGAGCGTCGGCATCTATTGTAATCTTTACATTTCCTAGGGCTCCAACACCGTTTACGGTTTTAAAAGGAACTTTTTCAATGGTATAACCAATATAAGAAATGGTTAGTGTACCCGATGCAGCGGAAGTTTGCAGAGTGAAATTTCCGTCGAAATCGGTAATGGCTCCGTTTGTTGTGCCAGTCTCAACCACATTAGCGCCAGCTAAAGGATCGTTAGATTCAGAATCGATTACTGTTCCAGTAACCGTTGATTGCGAAAAAGCGGCAAAACCGCCCAGTAAAAAAACAAGAAATAATAACTTTCTCATGAAGTTGATTTTTGGGTTAAAAATTTCGGCAAAAATACAATCTTATATAATTTCTGACCAATAAAAGTCATTAAGAAATTATTAAGAAATACACTGTTGACTAAAGATAAAATTTATACCTTAAATGCCTGATAATATAGCTATTAGTTAATAACAACCTTATCAACAACTTAAAATGGAAAGAAAATTAAAATACGATGCAGTCCAATTTTTCCTTTAATGGGCGCTGATTTGCAAAATATTGTGAGTGCAATTCTTTAGGAAGTGGTTGCGAAAATGGCGTGTCTTCCTTAAATGGATCTACCTCTTTTCCGTGTTTCCAAAAACGATAGCAAACATGGGGGCCACTGGTATTTCCCGTCATCCCTATCCAGCCAATTACATCTCCCTGGCTAACATGTTGGCCCACCTTTACATTACGCGCCTTCATATGAAGATATTGGGTTTCATAGGTGCTGTTATGTCTTATTTTTACATAATTGCCATTACCTCCCCTTCTTTCAGATTTTATTACAACCCCATCTGCAGTTGCCAAAATTGGCGTTCCTACGGCTGCGGCAAAATCGGTTCCGCGATGCGGGCGCAGTTTAAAACCGTAATATTTTATACGTCTGTTTAAATTGTAACGGGAAGAAATTCGGCTAAACTGTACAGGCGATTTTAAAAAAGCACGTTTTAAGTTATTGGCAACCTCATCATAATAACCCGAAATTTTTCCGATAGAATCTGAAGAAAATTTAAAGGCGTAAAGAGGCTTCCCGCGATGTTCGAAGTAGGCAGCCTTTATTTCCTGCAAGCCACCAGGAATGGTATCGTCTATAAATTTTTCGGTATAAATTACTTTAAAGCGGTCTCCAGGCTGTAATTTAAAAAAGTTGATGGTCCAGGCATAGATGTTGGCAAGTTCATCTGTCATATACGGACTTAAATTCTGCTCTTCCATAGTAGCAGAAAGCGAACTTGTTATAACCCCAGAGGCTTCCCTTTCTTCATAACGAACAGGTTTTTGGCTGTTATAGATAGATAATTCCTTTCTAAAATCTACAACCGCAAAATCTACTTTATTGGTTTCATAAATAAATACTTGGGTTTTGTTTATAGTGTCTTTGGAATTAAGAAGCACATAAGGCTTTCCTATTCCAATTTTGCGAACATCGAAGCTGTCGCGAAATTTGGTAGCCGCTTCCATTATTTTATCCTGGGGCACGCCGTTGGCGAAAAGTATATCGCCAAAAGTATCGCCCTTGCGAATGGTATCTCGTATTACATGGAAATCATTTAGAATATAGCCATATTGCTCTACAATTACTTCTTCGGCAATTGCATTAGGATCGGCAACATCGTCTTTAGATTTGGTACAAGCAGTGGTGAGTAGGATAAAGGTTAGAGTGGCTAAAATTAATTTCTTCAATGTTGGGGGGTTTTCGGTATTATTTATTCTTAATCTGCAATTATTTTAAAGGAATGCTGTAATCCTTTGAATTCGGTTAGGGTTGCTTTTAAGGAACCAACGGCCAAATCTGCTTTTATTAGTAAGGGAATTTTATTTTTATCGTCACTAATCCAGACAGTTAGGCTTTCTTTTTCCTTGAAAACACGACCTGATTGAACATAGGGTCTAAAAATTAAAGTTTTAACCCGCCCAAAATTAGTATCTAAAACTTCTTTTCCAAGGAATTTCAGCCTGAATTTATAATTTTCTTGATCAAAGAACATATTCATCTCTACAACCTGCCCCGGTTTTATGTTTTCGGTGTCCAATTGATTCCGAAGATAATAAAATGCCGAAATCATATCCTGGGTATCTTCCGGGAACGATAAAACCGTAACCTCATTACTTTTCTTATCGTTGACCGTGGCTTTATTGGTGGCGTGGTTAAAGTCTATTTCAATATCCTTAGTATAGCCACCTTCGTCTATTTTACGAATAAAACGGTAAGGAATATCCTTTTCCTTATCTATATAAGATTGGTAATCGTCTTTCACTTTAAAGAACCATTTTGAAAGACCTACGGTTTCGCCGAAGCCTCTTACGTGATAAACATCTTTACCTTTCCAGGTTGAATTTTTTACCTTGAGGGTGGCATAGCCTGCGGTTACAAAACCATAGTGAACGCGAAATTTAAAATATTCGCCATCACCATACGATTTTTCCTGTGCGAAAAGAGTAACAAAATTGCCGAATAGAATTAGAACCGCTAGCAGCTTCTTCATAGTGTACGATTAGGAGGTTTTAAAATTAATAGAAATACAACTACCATTCCAGAAAAACAAAACCCCACCTCTTTTAAGACGATGGGGTTGAAAATTTGTTACACCGTTACAATGTTCCTCTTTGCTCCTGTTCGCGCTCAATAGACTCAAAAAGCGCCTTAAAGTTTCCGGCTCCAAATCCTTTGGCGCCCATTCGTTGAATAATTTCAAAAAACAAGGTTGGCCTATCTTCCAATGGTTTGGTGAAAATTTGAAGCAGATAACCATCTTCATCGGCATCTATCATAATGGAAAGCCTTTTAAGCTCATTTATATCTTCCTTCATCATCTTCATATGGTCGCCCAATCTGCGCGGAATATCATCGTAATAAGCCTGTGGCGGTGGAGGCAAAAATTCGATACCACGTTCCTTCAACTGGCTTACGGTTTTAATAATGTCGTCTGTAGCAACTGCCAAGTGCTGTACGCCCGAATCTTCATAAAAATCTAGATATTCTTCAATCTGCGATTTTTTAATTCCTTTCGCAGGCTCATTAATTGGAAATTTGATGCGGCCATTACCGTTGCTCATCACCTTGCTCATAAGGGCAGAATATTCGGTGTGGATTTGTTTATCGTCAAATGAAAGGAAGTTTACGAAGCCCATAACGTCCTCATACCATTTTACCCACTTGTTCATTTGGCCCCAACCTACGTTGCCTACCATATGGTCTATGTATTTAAGGCCAGTGGGGGTTGGATTATAATCGCTTTTCCACTCCCTAAAACCTGGTAGGAAAACCCCATTATAGTTTTTGCGCTCCACAAACATATGTACCGTTTCGCCATAGGTATAAATACCGCTGCGTACTACTTCGCCGTGTTCATCTTTTTCAATGGTTGGTTCCATATACGGTTTTGCACCGCGTTTGGTGGTTTCCTCAAAAGCGCTGGTAGCATCATCTACCCAAAGTGCAATAACCTTTACACCATCCCCATGTTTTACTATATGATCGTTAATGGGCGATTTGCTTGTTAAAGGCGTGGTTAACACAAGTCTAATTTTATCTTGTTTTAAGACATAACTCACCGAATCGCGGGATCCGGTTTCTAAACCTTTATATGCGTACGATTGAAAACCGAAAGCCGTTTTATAGAAATGGGCCGATTGCTTTGCGTTACCTACATAAAACTCTACGTAATCTGTTCCCATTAAGGGCAGAAAATCTTCTGCGCCTTCAAAAATCTTTTCCAGTCCGTAATCAACTGATTTTACTTCTTTGCTCATAATATTATAATATCAAATTTTTAATGTTCTAACCAACTTTGGTAATACGTACCATCTGAAAGTTTTAATCCGTCTTCGGTTACTTGTAGGGGTTTAAAGGTATCTACCATAACGGCAAGTTCTTCTGTTTTAGTTTTGCCAATACTTCGCTCTGCAGATCCTGGGTGCGGCCCGTGGGGAATTCCGGCTGGGTGCAATGTAATTTGCCCCGCTTCAATATCATTTCGGCTCATAAAATCGCCATCTACATAATACAACACCTCATCGCTATCAATATTGCTGTGATTGTAAGGAGCCGGTATACTTAACGGATGATAATCATATAACCTTGGCACAAAACTACATACTACAAAGGCATCTGTCTCAAAAGTTTGATGAACCGGCGGCGGCTGATGGATTCGGCCCGTAATGGGTTCAAAATCGTGGATTGAAAAGGCGTAGGGAAAGTTATAACCGTCGTAACCCACAACATCAAATGGATGTGTGGCGTACACCATTTCAAACATATCGTTTTGTTTTTTCACTTTTATTAGAAACTCGCCTTTTTCGTCGTGGTGTTCAAGCTCATGCGGTTTGCGGATATCGCGTTCGCAATAAGGCGCATGTTCCAAAAGTTGGCCGAACCAGTTTCTATAGCGTTTTGGAGTATAAATTGGGCGGCGCGATTCAACAATAAACAGTCTATTGTCTTCCGTATCAAAATCTATTTGATAGATAACCCCGCGTGGTACCAATAAATAGTCGCCGTATTTAAAATCGAGATTTCCCAAAAAGGTGCGCAGTTTTCCGCTTCCTTTATGGATAAAAATCAACTCATCGGCATCTGTATTTTTATAAAAATAATCTCTTTGCGATTCTTGGGGTGCGGCAAGAATAATGCTACAATCGCTATTGGTAAGTACGGTTTTTCGGCTGTTTAAATAATCTTTTTCGGGCTTTATTTCAAAACCCTTCAGCCTGAGCGATTCCATATTATTGGCACGTGCAATCTTTGGGGCAACGCTGTATTGCTTTTTAATTTCCTTAACCTGGGTGGGGCGATATTCGTGGTAAATATTGCTGTACATTCCGTCAAAACCAATGGTGCCGAACAGTTGTTCTGAATAAAGGCTGCCGTCCGGTTTGCGGAATTGCGTATGGCGTTTGGGCGGTATTTTGCCCAGTTTATGATAAAAAGGCATCTTTCTTTAAATTATT
>CAXBDO010000120.1:0-7025 GCA_963974165.1 uncultured Aequorivita sp. | reverse complement strand
AAAAAGGGAAGCATCTTCCTTGCCCATCGCTATCTCTTCAGCTATCGTTTTTCCTTCTGTCTCAGTTACGTTGTTCATTATTTTTGCCGTATCGGCATAGTGGCTGGCAAGGGTTTCCCAGTCTTGTTTTACGTAAGCTGCAATTATTTTTTTGTAGGTATCAATTTCGGGCGATTGTTGGGTGTAGCGCTTTTCTTGTTGTTGGCAGGCACTGAGGGCAAGAACTATTGCAAGTCCTAAAAAGAGTACTCTTTTCATAATTGTTGATTTAAATAGTTAGTTAGTTGAAAATAGTGCGAGGAGTGCATCTAAGTAACTGAAAATCAACAGTAGTTAAAAGTGTATTAGGACGAAGTGCTTGAATTTCTGTCCGAAGGAAAGGAATTAGTTGCTAAAACAAAATTTAAGGAAAGATGCGGAATCTAGATAGTTTGCAGGCGCTTTAAAAGTTCGGTGCGCATGGCCTTACTCATGGGGATGGCCTTTTTGGCAATAACAACGTGGGTGCCCGCTACCTCATCTATTTGCGATAGGTTTATTATATAAGACCGATGGATCCTTAGGAAATGGTTCTGCGGCAATTTTTCATCAATATTCTTTAGGGTCATAACCAAAAGGTATTCCCGACCCTGTGAAAAAATTCGGCAGTAATTGCGGTCTGCTTCAATATAGTAAATGTCTTTAATGTCTATTTTCAGCATCTTTTCGTTATGCCGAACAAAAATGCGATCGTTTAAAATAGTATCGCTGACTATATTGTTGTTGGAATTTTCATCAAAGTTTCCTTCGCCATTACTTATAGTTTTTTCTGTTGAAATTCTATCAACCACTAATTCAATGGCTCTTTGCAGGTCCAGTTTTTTGAAGGGTTTTGAAATAAATCCATAAGGGTGGGTTTCCTTGGCACGGTTAAAATGTGCATCGTCTGAATTTGCGGTTAAATAAATAATGGGAATTCTAAAATATTTTTGGATTTCCTGGGCGGTCTGTATTCCGTCCAATTCCCCTTTCAGTCGAATATCCAACAAAATTATATCGGGTTTGTCTATGCGTATCTGCGGCAATGCTTCTTCGCCCCGCGGAAGAATTCCTGTAACTTCATAACCAAGGTCGGAAAGCTGTAACGAAATGTTGGCGGCAATTACCATTTCGTCTTCAACTATTAATATTTTTACCGCCTTTCCCATTTATGCTGTTTTAAAATTTTTGAAGTTGAAGTGCACATGGGTCCCATTTTTATAATCTTCGGAAATAGTGCCATTTAATTGTTGCGTTAACAATTGGATTAACTGTGTGCCAAAACCCGTTCCCTGCGCTGTTGCCCCTTCCGTTTTGCCAATGCCATTATCTGAAACTTTTAGCAACAACTCTTCATTGTTTTTACTGAGGCAAATATTTATCTGCCCTTTTACACCTTCAGGGAAAGCATATTTTAAGGCATTGGTCAATAATTCGTTTACAATTAAACCTATGGGCACCGCCGTATCTACATCTAAATTCAGCTGGTCCATGGCACATTCTATTTTCACCTTTTCTTCGGCATTAAATGTGTCTAGCACCCCTTCACTTAAATTAATAAAATAATCCTTCATTTCAATACTGCCCAAATTTTCGCCCTGATATAGTTTTTGGTGAATAATGCCCATACTCTGCACGCGGTTTTGGCTGGCGAGCATAGCTTCCTTGCTGGCTCCATCTTCCAATTTTGCCGATTGTAAGGCTATGAGGCTTTTCACCATTTCCAGATTATTTTTTACGCGATGGTGAATTTCCTTCAACAGCAATTCGTTCTGTTTGTTTTTCGCATCCAGTTCGGCATTCAATATGGCAAGGGCCTTTCTTTTTTTCCGAATATTTTTTAAGGAAAAATACATTCCGAAAATAATAATCGCCAATAAGGCAGCAATTGATATATAGAGCAGTTGGGTTTTTCTTTGCTGTTCTATTTTTTGGTTTTGAACCAAGATGGTAGCTTCCTTTTTGCCCGTTTCGTATTGGGTAAGCAACTCGCTCATATTTCGGTCGCTTTCCGTAGCAGCTATACTATCGCCCATTATCCGTGCTTTCTTTTGATATTCCAATGCAAGCGGATAGTTGCCCAACATTTCATAGGTGGTACTTAAATGCATATAATTTTCTGGCAGATTTGGCAGATCGCCACTACCTTCCAAGAGAGAAATGGTTTGAAGTTGGTATGGCAGTGCCTCTTTATAATTGCCCAACAGCATATTTACTTCGCCCAGGTTAGCGCCAACCGCATTAATTGCATTTTGGTAATTGGATGCTTTTGCCAATCGTTGCGCTTCGTTATAATCTTTTAGGGCTTCCTGATATCTGCCCAATCTTTTGTTCGCATTTCCGTGGTTATTGTAAAAATCTGCAAGAGACATAGGGTCAAAATCCATAGCTTTTGCTGAAACCAGGGCTTTGTCAAAATATTCGAATGCCGCTTGGTTATCGCCAAGGGCAATAGTAGCATCGCCGGCTGCAGTGTAGGCATACACAAGTTCTTCCTCGAAATTGTTTTCTTCGCATAAAGCAATTGTTTTTTTTGCATATTCAAGCGCATCCTCTTTTCTTCCCTGCTGCAAAACATCTAGCGAAAGTCTACCGTATGCACCTGCAATACCCAGCTTGTCGTTAATTTCCTCCATTAATTTGAGGGCTTTTAAATCTGCTTTCAGGGCATCTTCCAATTCGCCTTTCTTTTTGTGCACCCAACTAATTTTAAAATAGGTGGTGGCCTGGCCCTTTTTATCGTCTATGGCTTTATAGCCTTTTTCCGCCTTTGCAAAATATAATGAGGCAGAATCCAGCTGCAGCATATTGGCATGTATCCTTCCCTTCATTTCATAAAACTTGGGTTGCCAATTTTTGACCGCCGTTTTATCTGCCAGTTGCACTCCTTGGCGGGCATAGATAATGGCTTTGTTTAAATCTCTTAATGAATAATATGAAGTAATTTCGCTGAGTGCCTCTAGTTTCTGTGTGTCCGTCTGTCTTTCGGAAAGAGATTGTAAGAGACTGTCTATATTTTTATCTTGAGCGTGTAGCGCCAAGAAAGGGAAAAGGAACAAAAAAATTAATTTCTTCATAATCCACTTTTTTGGGGGTTGGCAAAAAGTGTAGCATTTTGGATCGGGAAATTTTTTATGATGAAGATGCGCCACAATACGCAAGCTAATACTACTTCGAGTAAGCGTCGTTTCATATTAAATGGTTTGGTTGTTAGTTGTTTAAATTTACAACTATTTTTTCAGGAATCAAGGGTAGCTTTCTATTTCGATGTAATATAAGAAGTTGAAAATAACTGTTTTAACTGAAAGGAATGGGAAGGATTTAGCCGGAAGACTTAATTAATTCATACCCATAAGTGAAAAAATTTAAATAACCCAAAAGTCGAAAATTTTTCGAAATCACATTAAAATCCCCCACGTAGAAAATTAGCCGTACCTTCGCCCCTTATTAAACCCGTCTTCTTAGTTTTAATGGTTTTTAAATAGACCGAATTCTAAAAGCGCCGCGATATACTATCTCCAAGCGCAGCGGTCTAACAAAACATAAAGCGTACAATTCCAGATTCTAAAAATTAGAGAATCCAAAAGCGAAGCGCTCCAATAATCTAAAATATTATATGTCATTTAAATCTCTTGGGCTGTCCGATGCCCTGCTGAAAGCAATCAGCAAAAAAGGATATGAAACGCCTTCGGCAATTCAGCAAAAAGCAATTCCATTAATCTTAGAACGCAAAGATGTGCTGGCCTCAGCCCAAACCGGAAGTGGAAAAACCGCTGGTTTTGCGTTACCAATGTTACAAATATTAAATAGCGAACCGGCTTTAAGACAAAGACCGGTGCGTGCCCTAATTTTAACCCCAACCCGCGAACTTGCCGCTCAAGTACAGGATGAGTTTAAGGATTATAGCGAGTTTACAGACTTGCGCTCTACCGTTATTTTTGGTGGGGTAGGTGCAAATCCGCAGATTAAAGCCTTGCGAAATGGAGTAGATATCTTGGTAGCAACTCCTGGACGACTTCTAGATTTAGTAGATCAACGCGCCCTAACCCTTTCAAAGGTTGAAATTTTGGTTTTGGATGAAGCAGACCGTATGCTCGACATGGGCTTCGTGCGCGACATTAAAAAAATCTTGGCACTTTTGCCTTCAAAAAGGCAGAACCTTTTATTCTCGGCAACTTTTTCAAAGGAAATTAAAAAATTGGCGGCCGACTTTTTGCACCAACCTGTTTTGGTTGAAGCCACTCCAGAAAACACTACGGTCGAAAAAATTGACCAAACAGTTTATAGAGTAGATAAAGCCCTGAAAACAGATTTAATTATAAAATTGATTTCTGAAGGCAATTGGCAGCAAGTACTGGTTTTTACAAGAACCAAGCATGGTGCCAATCGTTTGAGCGAAAAGCTGGAAAAAGCAAAAATTACTTCAGCGGCTATCCACGGAAATAAAAGCCAGGGGGCGCGTACAAGGGCGCTTTCTGGATTTAAGGAAGGAAAAGTACGCGTTTTGGTTGCGACCGATATTGCGGCTAGGGGACTGGACATTCCATTATTACCGCACGTAATAAATTATGAATTGCCAAATATCTCTGAAGATTACGTTCACCGTATTGGCCGTACCGGAAGGGCGGGTGCAAGTGGCGAAGCGCTTTCATTGGTAAGTTTGGACGAAGTTGGATATTTAAGGGATATTGAAAAGTTGATTGGCGAACGCCTTCAACCGAAAATTCTATCCGATTTTCAACCTACCGAAACGATGGCAGATGTAAAGGCCGCTGAAGAAGAAAAGAAGCAGCAAAAAGCACATCGCCACAGCCGCGGAAGAAACGCACAACCAAAAAAACCTGCCCAAGCTAAAAATCAGGGCAGTGGCAGAAATAGAGGGAGAAGATAATTCTTTCCTCCTATAAATTTATACCGCCTTTTTTACTGAAAACGACAAGCGTCGATCGAAGTAAAAAAGGCGGTATTTTTTTTAACTATTTTGAAGCCATTACGCCTTCGGCGGAATTGGAGGCGGCACCATATTATTTATAGGTTTAATGGTCTTTAAATAGGCAAAGATTGCCTTAAGATCAGATTCAGGCATTACTGAAATTGTCTCCCACGGCATGGGTGGCAGCAGGTCGCGGCCATTTTCCATTCCCTTGTATTTGCCGTGTTTTATAGCCGTTAAAAATTGTTTTTCGGTCCACCCGCCAATTCCTGTATCGTCTGGCGTTAAATTGGCGGCGAAAGATGTTCCCCAAGGCCCGGTGGCGGAAGTTAGCCCTTGTGAAAACAGAATATAATTTTTTGCCGTTTCAGGGTCATACTTTGGCAGTACCTCATTAGCTGGATGCCCAGAAAGTAAACGATCCAAATCTGGAATTGGGCCCCTGTCTGTCATTTTTTTTGGGGAATGGCAATCTGTACAACCAGCAGCGGAGACGAGCATCTTACCTCGCTCAACTGGCGATTCAGTTCTTTCAGTGTCTTGGGCCGCGTAAATTTTCGGCTCCTTTTCTGTTTTTTTCTCGGAATTGCAGGCGGCTAGCGCGCAAACCAAAATGAAGGTTAAAAGTTGATTTTTCATAATTCTAAAATTTTGAATGAAACTCTTAAAATTAAAAAATAAATCAATTCGAATTACAAAATATGCGGTCTTTTAATCTGATTATAAATTAGTTACATCTATTTTTTTTGAAAATCCAAATTGTTTATAGTATTCACTTTCTTCTAATTTCAATAGATTATTTAAGAGATATATTTTTAAAAAAGCAGAAGAAGACGGGCACAAAAATTAGAAACTTCAATTTTCTTATGCTTAACTTTGTGCCCTATCTGGCATGAAAAACAGCATTATTAAATTTATAGACGCCTTCTATTTTTTATTTCGGCGTTTTCTTCCTTTAAAAACCTATCGCTATGCCGCTTGTGGCGGGGGCCATCTTGTTTTTGCTATATTTTATCTTCTACAACTTCATTTTTGCTAAACAGAATGTAGATTTGTTTTTTGTAGTGTTAAGCCCGCATATAGCTTCCTTGTTTGTAGTGTTTCCAATTACGTTTGTAACGGGGTTTCTGCTTCAAAAATTCATCACTTTTGAAAATTCCAACCTTCCTTGGAACGTACAGTTTTTTAGATATTTTTTAGTGGGAATGGGCGCTTTGCTGCTTAGTTATATTTGCCTTAAAATATTTGTAGATGGGCTGGGGTTTTTCCCAACCCCGTCTAAAGTTTTAACCGCTTTTATTGTGGTTGCCTACAGTTATTTGCTTCAGAATAAGTTTAGTTTTAAAGTTGTTTAGCTTCGTTAAACGCGCAGCTTGAAATTTTATTTATTTAACTGCATCCGGTACTCGGTACTTTTCTTTTCTAGAAATTCAATAATTTCAATAGTACTTTGCTTCATAACAGTTTGATATTGTGGGTCGTCTTCACAGAAAAAAATAAACGAATATACTTTTAAGTCCTACCTGAAAGCATATTAACAAGTGCATCAACTGGGCCGGAAGTGGCAGCGTATAACTGTCTTCGTGTCTTGGTAAGTTGGGGTAAATCTGCATTGGGCAAACCTATGGAGGTAGCAGTAATTGGTTTTTCAATGGGAATAATATTGGCATCACTTCCTATATAACCAGTTAGCGAGCGCCGCAGGGTAACTGTGCCCAAAGCGGTCATTTTTTCACTAAGATTGATTCTGATTTCTTTGTTTGCTAATTGTTCGGCGCCAATAACAAGGATTTTGTTTTGGATATGAACGGCTGAAACAGAAAGTGTATCGTTCAATGAAGCCGCAATGCGAAACGCCCCATTTCCATCAGATATAGTTCCTTTATTGGTTGAAAGATTATAAATATTGATACCTTCAATATCAATGTCGTCAGTAGTGCTTATGCTTCCCTTTAAAATCAGTTCTTGTGAAAAAATATTTGTTGAAAGGAAAAAACCTATTAATACGCATAGTATCCTTAGCCATTTAATTGTTTTTCGTAATGAATGAACCATTGAAAGTTGCTGCTAGTTA
>CAXBDO010000119.1:0-7025 GCA_963974165.1 uncultured Aequorivita sp. | reverse complement strand
GGTGAAATTGCCATGCACCACGGTAGCATCGGCAAAGATACCCGCCTTTGGGTAGAGCAGGCAATTAGGAATGAATCGTTATTGGCGGTTGTGGCCACTTCAAGTTTAGATTTGGGGGTCGATTTTGCGCCCGTTGAAACCGTAATTCAAATTGGTGGGCCAAAGGGAGTCGCAAAATTCCTGCAACGTGCGGGCCGAAGCAACCATAGGCCGGGAGAGCCTTCCGTAATTTACTTTTTACCTACCCATGCATTGGAGTTGCTGGAAGCTTCGGCTTTGAAAAGAGCTGTAAAGGAGGAAGTAGTTGAAGATAGAATGCCGTATTTACTCAGTTTCGACGTACTAATTCAATATTTGGTGAGCCTTGCAGTTGGCAACGGTTTTTTTCCTAAGGATATTTTTCCCGAAATAAAAAGTACTTTTTGCTTCCAAGGAATTACAGAAGAACAATGGAATTGGTGCCTTAATTTTATCACTTTAGGCAGCCAAAGTTTAAAAGCTTACGATGAATATAAAAAAGTTGAGGTAACGCCCGAAGGACTTTTTAAGGTTGAAAGCAGGCAGATAGCAATGATGCATAGGCTGAGTATTGGTACTATTGTTAGCGATTCTATGATGCTGGTAAAATATGTTACGGGAGGGTTCATTGGCACCATTGAAGAATGGTTTATCAGCAAACTAAAAATTGGCGATAGCTTCGTATTTGCTGGCCGCACTCTAGAATTGGTGCGCCTTCGGCAAATGCAGGCACAGGTTCGAAAATCCACTAAAAAATCTGGGAAGGTAGCCAGCTTTTTAGGCGGTCGCTTGCCCCTTTCTTCACAAATGAGTAAAATTTTAAGGGAAGAAATGCAGAGCGAAGCAGACCATAAACGAAACACCCCAGAATTAAAGGCACTAAGCGATATATTCGACCGGCAGGAACGTGAAAGTATAGTACCCGGAGAAAATGAATTTTTAATTGAAACCTTTAAAACCCGAGATGGTTACCATTCGCTATTTTACCCATTTGAGGGGAGGTTTGTGCACGAGGCAATGAGTAGTTTGTTGGCGTACCGTATTAGTTTGTTGTCTCCAATTTCGTTTTCTTTGGCGTATAACGACTACGGTTTTGAACTTTTGAGCGACCAGTTTTTGGATATTCAGACAGTGTTGGACAACAATCTGTTTTCTGCGGAATATTTATACCAGGACCTTCAAAAAAGTTTGAATTATACCGAATTGGCGCGCCGAAAATTCCGTGATATCGCAGTTATTAGCGGAATGGTTTTTCAAGGATATCCCAATAAAATTATTAAAACGAAGCACCTTCAGAGCAATAGTCAATTGTTGTTTGATGTTTTTCGGGATTATGAGCCGGACAATCTTTTGTATCTTCAGGCCTACCGCGAAACTTTTGAGCACCAATTGGAGGAAGGCAGGTTACGCCAGGCATTGGAGCGGATTAATTCACAAAAAATTATTTGGAAGCAGTGCGAAAAGGCAACCCCATTTAGTTTTCCGATAATTACCGACGGGCTGCGGGCCAAACTTTCTTCCGAAAAATTGGCAGACAGAATTAAGAAAATGACATTACTATTGGAGAAATGATTCAAAATATTACCATAAAAAATAACGAATTTAAACTACACCCCAGCGGGGCCATCTTTTGGGAAAGCAAAAAAATGTTGCTGATAGCAGATGTACACTTGGGGAAAGTGTCGCATTTCAGAAAACACGGAGCGCCAGTTCCTGCAAACGCGGCTTTTCAAAATCTTGAAAAACTCACTGAAATCAGTAATTATTTTCAACCGGAAACGATATGTTTTTTGGGCGATTTATTTCACAGCAAGCTGAACGAGGAATGGCAGGATTTTGAAAAATGGGTAGAATATACCAAGGCGGAAGTAATTCTTATTTCGGGCAACCATGACATTATTCCGAAGTATTTATATGAAGATTTGGGCGTAAAGGTCTTTGACGAATTGTTACTGGAAGGTTTTCACTTAACCCATCATCCCTCAGAAATTAAGGGGACTTTCAATTTTTCGGGCCATATTCACCCTGGGGTTAGAATGCGTGGCGTGGGCAGGCAATATTTAAGATTTGCGTGTTTTTATAAATCTGAAAACCAACTTATTTTGCCCGCTTTTGGTAACTTTACGGGGAAACATATTTTAAAACCTTCAGAATTGGATGAGGTTTTTGCCATAGTAGAAGGGGAAGTAATTTGTGTATCTAAAAAAAACTCATAATTGAAATTTTTACTTTTTTTATCTATAACTATAGTGTTTTTCTCAAGTTGCGAAGAGGAACCGAATAAAATTGTTGGCGTATGGTACACAATAGAAAATTATAGGGATATGCCTTATTATTTTGAGGCTCACCTTACTGACACTTCCATTATAGTGGTTAATCAAGACAAGTTGTCCTATGTGGCTTCATATTTTGTTAAATCTGATACTTTAAAACAGTATGTAAAAAGTATGCATTGGCCATTTCAAGTTATTGATACCATTAATTTTAGATTGAAAATTTCAAAGGACTCATTATCATTGGTTAATTTTAGTAACCCTGAAAAATTTAGTAGCTGGAAGAAAATAGATAAAGTAGAACCATCAGACTTTTTAAGTAACACAAGTGAAAATGAACTTTTAAATCAATTTAGAGACAGATTTATTTATAATTATTTAAATAAAACCACTAACCTGAATAAAGAAATTCTGTTGAAAAATTTTAATGATAATTGGAATCTTGAAAATTAAAAATATGAAAAAAACACTACAAATAGCCAACATTATTGCCTTTGTTACAATGGTTTTCGTAAACTACCTTTCCAATGCGGGAGCTATAAATGGTACTACTATTGGAGATATTTCCGAAGCAACAATTAATCTTTTTACTCCTGCAGGCTACGCCTTTTCAATATGGGGATTTATCTATTTATTGCTGTTGGGATTCATAATTTATCAAAGTCGCGGCCTATTTTCAAAAGTGCGTGATAACGACTTCATTCTAAAAACGGGTTGGTGGTTTGTGCTGTCCTGTTTTGCCAATATTATGTGGATTACTTTTTGGCTCTACGGCTTTTTAGAGTATTCCATTTTGGCAATTTTTGTTCTGCTGTATTCACTTTTAAAGATTGTAATGAACAATCGCATGGAACTTTGGGACGCGCCAATTAGCGTTATAGCCTTTCTGTGGTGGCCTTTTGTATTTTATAGTGGGTGGATTACGGTTGCAAGTATTGCAAATGTGGCGGCCTATTTAACCAGTATCCGTTGGGATGGGTGGGGCTATAGCGAGGTTTTTTGGACAGTTACTATGATAATTATTGCCGGAATAATTAACCTTATAGTTACGTGGAAAAGAAATATGCGAGAGTTCGCATTGGTAGGAACTTGGGCTTTATCAGCTATTGCCGTGGCCAATTGGGAGGTGAGCCAAACAGTTGCTTATACTGCCATTGCAGTGGCGGCAATACTTTTTGTTAGTAGCGGCTACCACGCGTTTAAAAACCGCGACACCAGTCCGGCAAACAAATACAGAGAATATGTAAACAGGCGAAAGAATTAAGACCGCTGCGCTATAAGACGTAATGCTAAAAGTTCAAAAATCATTAATCGTTAATCTGCGAATCTAAAATTATTACACCATTCCTTTAATATCGTTGCCCCAAGTTGGGTAAGCAAAAATCATTGCTTTCAGGTTTTCGGTGCTTAATTTGCCGCACATAGCCAACACAAATAAATTTATCATTTCTCCCGCTTCCGAAGCAATAATATGAGCGCCAAGAATCAGGTTTCGGTCTTTATCTACTATGGTTTTATAGGCATAAACTTTCTCGTTGATGCGCTTAGCATTAAACCATTGCGGCACACTTTTGTATTCAACCACAATATTATATCCTTTTTCCTTCGCCATTGCTTCGGTTAAACCTATAGAAGCTACTTGAGGAATCGTAAAAACCACTGAAGGCACGGGCGGAAAATCCATTTTTGTATTATTTCCATTTCTAATATTTAAGGAAACTATACGGGCTTCTTGTGAAGAAGTTGGCGTTAATGCCAATGAACCACTGGCCGAAACATCGCCACAGGCATACACACTTTTATTCGTGGTGTTTTGAAGAAATTCATTTACAGAAACCCCGCCCCGCTCAAAAGCAACATTTCCCTTTTCCAAGTCCAGTTCGTCTATGGAAGGTACACGCCCTGCCGTATTAAAAACCATCCTGGCATCAACAGTTTCGGTTTTGCCGTTTTTCTGGTAGGAAACGCGATAGTTTTTCTGAAGCTTTTCAACTTCGGAAACCTGGGCGTTAAAAATAAATTTTATTCCCAATTCTTCGGAAGCTGCCGTAAGGTGCGCCACTATATCTGCCTCAAAGGGGCCTAAGGGCCTGTCTTCGTATTCAACTACTGTTACCTTCGCGCCACAGCGTGCGGCTATATGGGCAAATTCCATCCCAATATAACCCGCGCCAACGAATACAATACTTTCTGGCAGTGCTTCCAACTCAAGGAAATCATCGCTTATTTTTAAATGTTCCCTTCCAGGAATTTTCAACTCCATTGGCAATTGGCCAGTTGCAATTACAATTTTCTTCGCCTTTACAGTTTTGCCTTCTACCGAAAGGGTATTTTCATTCAAGAACTTTGGAGATTGATGGTACATTGCAATTCCGGCTTCCTTTAAATCGCGTTCCGTTGCGGCGGGAATAGCGCTTGTAAAAGATGCTTTAAATTTTTGAAGGGCGGCCCAATCTACTTTGGGAACGTTTACAATTCCTTTTCCTTCCAAACTTTCAGAAAGATGGATGGCCTCGGTAATTCCGACCATAACCTTTTTGGGGTCGCAGCCTCGGTTGGCACAAGTACCTCCAAACTCGCGGTTATCGGCAATGGCCACTTTCATGCCCTCGGCCACACAATCATAGGCCACGCTCTTTCCCGCGGTACCACTTCCTATTACAAAAACATCGTATTCTTCTATTGCCATAATAATTAGCCGCGAAGGCGGGCATCCTTTTTTAAAACCCCAAAATTGCTGAAAACATCGGGGTTTATTAGTGTTTTTAGCCTTTCTAAAAATACAGTTTGCTTCTTTTAAGAATGTTATCAAAATGATAAAGTTCTGGCAAAACCCTTTTAGGTCTTTGAGACCTCTATAGATTGATATATCTTTGCCGTCCAATGAGCAAAACCCTCGTTACCTCACTTTATTCCAAGTCTTCGCAAACGCGAAAACTAGGGGAAACTATTGCCGAATCTCAAAAGAATATTACAGTTTCTGGCCTTGTGGGCTCTTCCCTTTCTATGGTTTTGGCCGAATCTTTTAAAAAAGTAGAACTACCGTTTCTTTTAATTTTAAACGATAAAGAAGAAGCCGCCTATCATTTAAACGATTTGGAAAGCCTTCTGGGAGATAAAAACGTACTCTTTTATCCTGGAAGCTACAGGCGGCCATACCAAATTGAAGAAACAGACAATGCCAATGTATTGTTGCGAAGCGAGGTTTTAAACCGAATTAATTCCCGCAAAAAACCGGCATTTATTGTAACCTATCCCGAAGCACTTTTCGAGAAAGTTGTTACCCGAAAGGAGTTGGAGCGGAATACCTTAAAAATTGCCGTAAACGATAAGCTTTCAATAGATTTTGTAAACGAAATTTTATTTGAATACCGTTTTAAACGTACCGATTTTGTTACCGAACCCGGCGAATTTTCTGTGCGTGGGGGAATTTTGGATGTTTTTAGTTTCAGCAATGACGAGCCTTACCGCATTGAATTTTTTGGCGATGATGTAGACAGCATCCGAACCTTTGATGTGGAAACCCAACTCTCTTTGGAACAGGTTAAAAAAGTTGCCATCATTCCGAATGTGGAGAATAAGATGATTGATGAAAGCCGCGAAAGTTTTCTAAAATATATCGCTTCAAAAACCGTGGTTTTTCTAAAGAATGAAGAACTTTTCAGCAGTGCCATAGACACACTTTTCAAAAAGGCAACCGAGGCTTTTAATGCCATCGATTCAGAAATAAAACGGGCAAAACCTGCTGAATTATTCTGTAATTCAGATTTGTTAAATTTGCAATTGAACGATTTTACAAAAGTTCAGCTTACAAATTCATCTATCTCGGTTTCAGAAGCAATTTCCTTTTCAACCAAACCGCAACCTTCCTTCAATAAGCAGTTCAATTTATTGATTGAAAATTTAAATGCCAATACCGAAAAAGGCTATAAAAATTATATTTTCTGCAGCAGCGAGCAACAGGCAAAACGTTTTCACGATATTTTTGAAGACGCCGAACAGAATGTTGACCAATTTGAAACCATTGTTTTTCCGCTGTTTCAAGGATTTATAGACGACGATTTAAAATTAGTTTGTTATACCGACCATCAAATTTTTGAGCGTTACCATAAGTTTCAGCTTAAAAATGGCTACGCCAAAAAACAGGCTATTACCCTAAAGGAAATTACAAATCTTGAAGTGGGCGATTATGTTACCCATATAGACCACGGTATAGGCAAGTTTGGCGGCTTGCAGAAAATTGAAGTTGAGGGAAAGATGCAGGAGGCCATCAAACTTTTTTATGGCGAACGCGATATTTTATATTTAAGCATCCACAGTCTCCATAAAATTTCAAAATACAACGGAAAGGACGGGAGAGAGCCCAAAATATACAAGTTGGGCAGCGATGCTTGGAAAAAACTGAAGCAAAAAACCAAAACACGGGTTAAGGAAATTGCCTTCAATTTAATTGAACTTTACGCCAAACGACGCACCTTAAAAGGTTTCGCCTTCGATCCGGACAGTTATTTACAGGCCGAATTGGAGTCTTCGTTTATTTATGAAGACACTCCAGACCAAAGTTCTGCTACCGAAGACGTAAAAAAAGATATGGAAAACCAGCGCCCCATGGACCGTTTGGTCTGTGGCGATGTAGGTTTTGGAAAAACGGAGGTTGCCATTCGCGCGGCTTTTAAAGCGGTAGATAACGGTAAACAGGTTGCCGTGTTGGTGCCTACAACCATTTTGGCTTTT
>CAXBDO010000118.1:0-7151 GCA_963974165.1 uncultured Aequorivita sp. | reverse complement strand
CCGAACGACATATTGTCAGCCAAAAAGAAAATTTGTGGAATCTTGATTGAAAACGTTTTGGAAGGCAATAATGTAAAATATTCTATAATAGGAATTGGCCTTAATGTGAACGAAACCGAATTCCATAATTTGCCACAGGCAAGCTCAATGAAGCTTGAAAGTGGAAATAACTTTGAACTGGAAGAAGTGCTTCAAAAAGTTGTAAGGCAGGTTTTTGAAAATCTAAAGAAACTTGAAACCACATCGTTTTTGAAAATTCGGGAAAAATATGAGTTGGAATTATTTCGGAATGAAGTAATATCGGTCTTTAAAATTCCCGATGGGTCGCGCTTCAATGGAATTATTAAAGGCGTCTCTGAAATAGGCGAACTTTTGGTGGAAACCGAAAATGAGCCGTTGCAAAAATTCCAATTGAAAGAGGTAAAGTTGATCTATTAAAAAGAAACCGAAAACGAAATGGAAACGGAAAGGAAATCGTTCTTACAATTTTTCCATATTTGTTACCAACGTATCCAAAAATTTAGAGATAGGTGCTTTTACCATCATAGCCATCATAGTGTTGAATTGGCCTTCAAAAAGTAACTCTACAGTTGCAGTGTTTGGTGAAACTTCCTCAATATCTGCAATAAGTGTAAACGGAATTTTATCGCTAATTGCTCCCAAAACTACTTTATTGGGCTTTTCAACTTCCTTTACTTCCAAGGCAATTTCGGGCATTCCCTTTAAACCAAATACAAAGGCATTTTCTCTAATAACCTCGAATTTGCTGATATTATCAGGCATCAAAGTCTCAAAATTCTTTACATCGGTCAAAAAATCACATAATTCTTCCGCTGATTTTTGTACGGTAACTTTTCTGCTGTTTAATTTCATTTCGATAATTATTATCTATTGTTATTTCTCTTTTTAATAAAAACTATGATTCAATTCTACTGCCAACTGCTATTGAACACTGAACACTGAGCACTGACCACCGCTAACCCTATTTCCCCCAAGTATCTGGGTTCTTGCGCCATTGGGCAAGTAGAACCGCTTCTTCTGCATTGATGTATTTAGATTTTTCGGCTTCCTCAACCAACATTTGGTAGTTGCTCAGGGTGTTTAATGTTACATCGGCATTTTTAAAATTTTCTTCCGCAGTTTTAAAACCGTAGGTAAAAATGGCCAACATACCTTTTACGTTTGCGTCTGCTTCCTTTAAGGCTTCAACAGCCATTAAGCTGCTTTTGCCTGTGCTAATTAGGTCTTCTACTACCACAACATTAGCATTGGGTTCAAGGTGACCTTCAATTTTATTTTGGCGACCGTGGCCTTTGGCTTCCGGCCTAACATAGCAAAATGGAACGTTTAGGTAATCTGCTACCAAAGCCCCCATACCAATGGCGCCGGTTGCAACGCCGGCAATCATATCGGGCTTTCCGTAGAGTTCCTCAATTTGCTTGGCTATGTTTTCACGTATGTAATTTCTTATAATGGGGTAGGAAAGGGTAACGCGATTGTCGCAATATATTGGAGATTTCCATCCAGATGCCCATGTAAAAGGGTTTTGTGGTTGCAATTTAATTGCATTAATTTGCAGTAATAATGCCGCGGTTTTTTGTGCCGTTTCTTTGTTTAATATCATTGTGCAAATGTATAAAGTTTTTGTAAAAGAAATTCCCATTATTCTTTCCACCGAGAAAAATATTGGCGAGCACTACACAACCATTCCCTTAAAACAGGCGCGTTTTAAAAAATTGGTAAAAAAAATTAACAACGGCGAGTTGCTCTATGTGAACTTATATCACAAAAACGCAGAGAAACTGGAACGTTTTCTTCGGAAAAAAATAAAAGTGGTTGAAGCCGCTGGCGGTTTGGTCTATAACAGTAAAAAGGAAATTCTTTTTATTCGCCGCAACAAAAAATGGGATCTGCCAAAAGGTAAGATAGAGAAAGGTGAAACCCACCGCGAGGCAGCTTTGCGCGAGGTTATTGAGGAAACTGGTGTTCAGGATCTGGAAATTCGCGACTTTTTAAAGACTACCTACCATGTTTTTACCCGCAATGATAAATTCCGTCTAAAGATTACCTATTGGTATGAAATGTTCAGCGATTATGACGGGCCGTTAATTCCGGAACCAGAGGAAGGAATTAAAAAGGTGAAATGGAAGAATTTCGAGAAATCGCAAAAAGCATTGCAGGATTCGAAAAAAATATAAAACTCCTATTTCCAAAGGAGTATTTAACCACCCACCCGAACGATCGGAAATCGGAGGTGTGATTTTTCGTAGTAGGGCGATTGCTTGTGGATCCAGTCTAATTGCAAATACCAATTGTTGGCAAATTGGGGTTCGTTGCGTTTTTTGTTTTCGAACTGTCTTTTAATTTCAGGATTTTCATTGAGAAATTTTTCAGCCATATCTTCCCACACATAAGGCGAAAAACCTTCTTTTTGCTGAAGAATTGCATCGAAAAAATTCCAATTGAAAAACGAATCGGGCGCTGTAGGCTCTAAAGTTTCCAATAGATAGCGCACGCCCGGCTGCTGTGTTTTTACTAAAATATCTCCAGATTTCACGGAAACATTTTCAATTGTTTTTGAAACCGCTGTGATATAATGCAGATAATGACCTTCAAATGGATTTTTTACGGTTTCAAAATTCTGAATCCTATAAACTTCAGCGGCAATAAGGGTGTCGTTTTTTATTTCCGAAAATTCAATTTTATTCAATTTTAAAAGATCCACGACATTCCAATATCCCTGCGGAATTATATAGGCCGTGGGAATCGTAACAGAATCTGTTGCCTTAAAATAATTGTAATAGGTAACATTTTTGGTAAAGGGTTTATTTCTATCATATTTTAATCGCTTGGAGCCCGTAATGTTACTTTCAATCATTTTCCCTTCAAAACCTTTAAAATTTAATGTGGAGGTGTTAGTGGAATCTACTTCCCAAGAAAGAGGATAATAATTGCCGACAGCATATTTTTTAAGGGCGTTTTTCCTGAGGCTTTTAATTTTTTCAGCATCTGCATCGGTTATTTCAATAAAGCTTTTCATCAATTCCAAAGTGCCTTCAACCCTTTGTTTATAAGGTTTTAGCATATGTGTTTCCACAATTAGTCCGAGTGTATTGAATAAGGTAGCGTAGCCGCTGGAATAACGCGGCGAATCTAAAAACTGCGTAAACCCTTTTTCAGGAACTTCATTGAAGACATTGACGTATGGGGTTATATCCCATTTTTTTTGAAGCAGTGATTTTTCCAGATTTGGCATTAAGGAATTGTGTAAATAGCCCCCCAAATCGCCGCCTAATTTATTGTGTTGTGTAAATAGATGGGTTAATACATATTGATAGTCGGCCCCATTGCTTACGTGGTTGTCTATAAACAAATCGGGCTGTAACCAGTGAAAAATTTCGGCAAAGGCGCGGGCATTTTTGGTGTCCGCTTTTATAAAATCCCGATTTAGGTCGTAATTTCTTGCGTTGCCCCGAAAGCCATATTCCTCCGGACCATTTTGGTTGGTTCGCGTGGTGTTGTTTCGGTTTAAGGCACCACCAATATTGTAAATGGGAATTGCGGCAATAATTGTATTCTTTGGCGCCGGTATTTTATTTTCCGCAAAGTCGCGGAACAATAACATAGTGGCATCTATGCCATCAGGTTCTCCGGGGTGGATACCATTATTTATAAGCAATAGATTTTTCCCGTTTTTTAAATAGGGTTGTTCCGTCTTTTTATGGGTTGCATTTTGGGAATCAAAAATTACCACATGCAGGGGTAGGCCACTATCGGTTTGGCCCATTTCATATATGGAAACAGTGGAATTTTTATTGGCCAAATCTGTATAGAATTTTATGGTTTGCGCATAGGTTTGTGTCTGTGTTCCCTCAGATAATTCGAATGCCAATGGTTCCTGGGCATAAATATTTGGAAATGCCATTAAGAAAATAAGCAGGCAGAGATGCTTCATAATTTCATTATTTTGGGTAAATATAATAGTCTCTTTTGAGCATTTGGAAGTTATTTCAGGCTAAATAAACTTAAATAAAAGTTAAAACTTTAAACTTCTGTTTCCCTAAAGGTTTTGTAATGAATAACCTAGGCAATTTCAATATTGCTCCTTCTGAAATCGCGGCATTATGGCTTTTTGTTCTTCAGTGTATTTAGTAGCTTTGACGCTATTAATTAATAATATTAAATATTTTAAAATGAAAAAAATTACTTTATTGCTTAGTGCAATGTTGCTAACTTTCGCAGCACAATCTCAAACTTTACTTACTCAATCTGCAGACCCAGTTAACGTAACTGATGGTGGGATTCTACTGGTGGAACTTACAGCGAAAACAATTTTTACAGAGCTTACGATCTTAATGATTTCGGTATTACTGGCGATTTCGTTATTTCTGAAGTTCAATACGGTCAAGGTTCTGCTGATGATGGTAAATTGATCAACCTTAATATCTACACTGCAGATACAGATGTATTGGAATCTGCAACTTTAACTTTCGTTGCTACAACTTCTCACATTAGCAGTGCAGCAGACGATCTTTCTTTAGTTACTGTTCCATTGGTAGCTACTATTCCTGCTGGTTCAATCGTTGTTTTTGAAGTTAACGCTCCAGATAGCGGAACTAACACAGGAGAAACTTATTTTCCAGGTATCAACCTAGTAGGTGAGGACGATGACAGCTATTTATCTGCTGCAGATTGTTCAATTCTTAACCCAACTAAAACTTCTGATATCGGATTCCCAGACAACCAGTACGTAATGAACGTTCTTGGTGATGAGCTTCTTTCTGTTGGAGAGAATCTTGCTGCTATGGTTTCTGTTTACCCAAGCCCAGCTACAGATGTATTGAATGTTAACCTTCCTGCAAACTTAGAAGTACAGAAGTCTTCTTTAGTAAGCATCTTAGGGAAATCTACTGGTGTTACTCTTTCTAACGGTGTAATGAATGTTTCTGGAATTGCTCCAGGAGTTTACTTCCTTAACCTAGAAACTAACATGGGTACTTACACTCAAAAAGTTATTAAGCAGTAATTGCTTATCCTATTAAAAGGAAATAACATATTGAAAAGCCCCGATCGAAAGATCGGGGCTTTTTTTATGAATTAGGTTTCTTATGAAGGATTTCTGCAAAACACCAATTAACTATTATGGTATTGGTGAAATAAGCAAACAGGGGAGGCCTTCACTCCACTGCGAGGCTCAATTGGTCCTGAGCATCCCAATTACTAAAAGCCATAAAAAAACCCCCTCAAATCTATTTTGAGAGGGTCTAGTATTTATATTTAAAACGTTTAGCCGTTCATTGAGATTAAGAACTCTTCGTTATTACGGGTTTGTTTAATACGGTCATTGATGAATTCCATAGCTTCCACAGGGTTCATATCTGCAAGGTATTTGCGCAATACCCACATACGTTGTATTGTTTTTTCATCCAACAATAAATCGTCGCGACGTGTACTGGAAGAAGTAAGGTCTATTGCAGGGAAAATTCTTCTGTTAGATATTTTTCTATCTAGTTGAAGTTCCATGTTACCGGTTCCTTTAAATTCCTCAAAAATAACTTCGTCCATTTTAGAGCCTGTTTCCGTTAGAGCGGTAGCAATAATACTTAATGAACCTCCATTTTCAATATTTCGGGCAGCACCAAAGAATCTTTTTGGTTTGTGAAGTGCATTTGCATCTACACCACCACTCAATATCTTACCGCTGGCAGGCTGTACTGTGTTGTATGCTCTAGCCAAACGCGTAATGGAATCCAATAGAATTACCACATCGTGGCCACATTCTACCAATCTTTTAGCTTTGTCTATAACAAGGTTAGCCACTCTTACGTGTTCGGTAGCCTCCTTATCGAAAGTTGAAGCAACTACCTCGCCGCGCACATTGCGCTGCATATCGGTAACCTCTTCAGGGCGCTCATCTATTAAAAGAATAATTTGGTAAACTTCTGGATGGTTTGCCGCAATTGCATTCGCAATATCTTTCAGCAACATCGTTTTTCCGGTTTTTGGTTGGGAAACAATCATGCCACGTTGTCCTTTTCCTATAGGCGCAAAGAGGTCTATAATTCTTGTTGAAATAGTACTTTGCTTATCGGCAAGATTAAATTTTTCCTGTGGGAAAAGTGGTGTTAAATGCTCGAACGATACGCGGTCGCGCACCACATTTGGGTTAAGGCCGTTAATTTTATTCACCTTAATTAAAGGAAAATATTTTTCTCCTTCTTTCGGCGGACGTACTTCCCCTAAAACAGTATCGCCGGTTTTTAGACCGAATAAACGAATTTGCGATTGGGAAACGTAAATATCATCTGGTGATGATAGGTAATTATAATCACTGGAGCGCAAAAAGCCGTAGCCATCCTGCATAATATCCAATACCCCTTCGCTCTCAATTATACCGTCAAATTCATAATCCGGTTCTCTGTAACGATTGCGGGAATCTTTATTGCCGTTATTGCGGTTGTCCTGCACATTGCCGTCTTTTTGCTTCTGGCCTTGGTGCTTTTGGCGATTATCCGAATTAGGGTTATCGTTGCGTTGGTTTTTCTGTCTGTTATCGTTGGAGTTCGAATTCGATTTTTGGTGTTGCGGTTTTCTGTCGCTATCCTTTTTATCGTTTTTATCGTTTTTGTCGCCTTTTTCGTTTTTATCGGAATGTTGGCGTTTATCTGCTACAACTTTTTTGTCGTCATCGCCCTTTTTATCGTCATCGCTCTTCCTGTTATCATCACTTTTTTTATCGTGATGTTGCTTTTTTGGCAATGGCTTTTTGTTTCTGTTCTCGTTTTTTTGGGGATGTGGTCTTTTGTTTTTTTCGCGGGTATCGCTAGCGGCAGGCGTGTTTTCCTCTTTCTTAGGTTCTTGTGAGGGCTCTTCTGCTTTAATAACCGCTTTAACTGCCTTAGGATTGGCAGCTTGGTAATCTAGGATTTGATATACCAAGTCTAATTTTTTTTGAGTGCGATATTTCGGCACATCAAGTTCTTTTGCTATTTCCTGAAGTTCAGGCAGCTTTTTGTTTTTTAATTCTGAAATTTCAAACATGTATAAAATACTGTAGTTAAAGTTGATACTAATGTGTTCCTTTTGAGAAGATAAGTACGTTGAAAGTTTTTCGAAGACTAAGTAACCTTTATTGAGTTGGTTACGAATAG
>CAXBDO010000117.1:0-7178 GCA_963974165.1 uncultured Aequorivita sp. | reverse complement strand
CTTCTGTTGCAAGCATCATTTTTAGATAAACAGTTCCTTTTTGCCCAACTGATATTTTATTCAGGTCTTTTCCTTTATACTTTAAAATAGGGAATACCTTAAGATATTTTTGTCTTTCAGATTCAAAGAAAAGTTTAGATTTTAAAGTTTTGCTATGAATCCCATCACTAATATAAAATTCTAAATATTTATTTTTGAGAAACTCAAAATATGAATCCAAATCTTTGATTTCAAATGAGTTCTTTTGAGCTTCTCTATTTCCTTTTATTCTCCATTTTGCTCCATCAATACAATGATATATTTCATCATAGAACTTTTCAATATCAAAGTCTATTTTTACTTCAATTTCTAGGTCTGTCAATAAATTTTTCATTATTGATTTTTGTGAAGGATTTAAAGAATCTTTAGAATCCACATCCTTAAAATCATCCCAACTACTAATTAGTTCTTTGACTTGTTTTTCGTAATCTTTCTTTATTTTATCGATAAGGGAAATTTTCTCATCTGAAGATTCAAAAATTATAGACTGTAATTTGTCAAGTCTCTCTTTCTTAATTTTAGAATCCGAGATTTTTTCACGTATTTCAGATAAGCTCTTTTGAAACTTGTCAATATCATTTAAAAGAGTTGTCAAATCACCTTTGTAGTCTTTGAATTCTTCTTTTACTTCTGAAATTGTTTTAGATATTTCAGCTATTTTTTTCTCAATTTCTGCTTTCCATTCAATGATTTCATCAAATTGTTTCTTAAGAGCAGAAAGCTCAATTTTAGAAATCTTATCTAAATCTCCATTCGTTAAATTAATTTTCGAATTGAGCTTTTCAATTGAGTTTTTTATCTCACTTTCTAATTCAGAAAGCTCTTTTAATTTAGAGTTGAGATTATTTCTTAATCTTAAATTCTCTGAATACTTTTCTAGCTTATCTTTATTTTCGCTAGTCGTTATGTTACTAATAAAATCATTAATTGACTTTTCTTGAGCTTCTAGAAATTCTTTTGAGTTTATAAAATTTCCTTCATCATCTTGCACAGAAAAAAAATTTTGTAATTCGTGGAACTCGTTAATCAATTCACGAATATTTTTATCTAAATCACTACTAAATTCCGGTTGTTTCAACTTTGCCAATCTTCTAATCGAGTTTGCAAGTTGAAACTGTTTATCTTTTTTTTCAACAAGGTTTTTAAGTCTTCCTTGATTTATGTAGATGAAATCAATAGCTTTCTTTTCGTCTGTTAATTCAAATTCAATAAAATCTGTTTCTGTTTGATTTGATTTTTGATAAGATAATTTTAAAGCTCCGTTTTTATTAAAAACACCTTCTTTTGAATGTTCTTGTCCAATGAAACTGCTTGCTAAATAATCTGTTAACATACTTTTACCTTCTCCACGACCACCAATTATTGCTACAAGGTTTTGATTTAATGGAATTCTCTCATTCTTTGAAAAATGAATATCATCTTCTTCTTTGAAAATATTTAGTTTATCACTTATTGATATTTCAGAAAAAAATGGTTTATCAAATTCGAGATTTGGATTGTTATCAGAAATACTAATTCTTTCTTCAGGCTCATAAAGTATTTGGATAAGACCTTCAAAAGTTGGGTCAGCTTTAATCCAAGTAAAACAATTTCCGATTCTATCTTTATCGGTAGCGGAAGATAGATAATGGGAATCACTACAATCAAGAAGTAAGTCATTTACTTTTTGTGCTGTGAGTTGTTCTTTTGCTTTGTCGAAAGCCTCTATGGATTCTGATGCTGTAAATACAATGTCAGCTTTATTTATGACTGATTTTTTTGTAGCAATGGAAGCGTCAGTCCATTTTAATTCTGCCCATTCAGTTTTACCAATGGCTACAATATATTTATCTTTAAAACAGTCTTTCTGTAGAGCTTCAAAGATTTTATCTTCTCTAACATTGAGATTATTAAACCCTTCCTCTAAATCAGTTCCGTATTTTGATAATTGTTCTGCTGGAACTCCGCTTTTTATTTTAGCACCTAATTCTTCAATACTTTCTCTAGTTATTGCTCTTGTCCATTGCTCACCAGATTCAAGAGAATAACTCTGTTCTAATGTTTGAAGAAATTGACTTTTTATTGTCTCGATTGGCAAGTCATTCGAAAAAATTACGTGCAAATTGATTCTTTTTAATTTGCCAAAGTCAATTCCTGCAAATTTGTCTATTCTAAACTCTACTACTGGCAGGATTAAGTCTATGTTACTTAATCTATTATTTGAATTCCTTTCCTCAACTAATTTCTCATATCCATCAATAAAGAAATAGTCGTTAATTCCTAATACCGAAAAGTCAGAAGGAAGATTCTCTATATCCTTCATATAATCCTCCCAAGTAGCTTCTGTGTCTGGGCCATATCTGTGGTAAATAGATGCTGGTGTATGTACGTGTAAATCCCATTTTCTCCATTCAGAACCTCTTGGGTATTTTTTACTCATAAAGTTTGTTTTTAATGCAGTACAACATGGGGATAATTACTATATAGTTTTTATTCCCATTATATAATTTAAGTCAGTATTTTTCAAATGTTTCAAAATCGAAACCGCACCATATACGGAAAACCGCAAAGGGGGTATATTTAATCGGGGAGAGTTTCAAATATAAGTTTTTATTTTAAAAAAGAGACTAAACTATAATTTTTTGGCTGTAGGCAAGGGTAACCAACACTTAGCACAGATGAAATATAATTATGCGATTGTTTTTACAGAGTTTATCCCACCTGCTTTTACATTATAAAACCAAGATTTCCTACCATTAACAACCACTTTCTTCGTTACTTATTCGATACTTGTTCGAAGGTTGTTCGAAGAACACCTCCATTTTTCGACCAATATTCGAACATTCTTCTAACAACACTCGAATAACACTTAAAACATCAGCCTCCAAAAAAACCATATCTTGCGCCGTGCCTAAAAAACAAACTTCTAACAAAAAACCAAAAACCCCCTGGCCCACCAAGCGCGCCATGGAGCAGGTTTATGAAAAGAATCTTTGGGGCGGCGATAAAACGGAGTTTTATTCAGGCGAGGGCTCGCACCGTCCGGAAATTGTAGCTCCATATTTAGATGCGGTAACAGCTTTTTTAACTTCGTTTAAAAATCCGCTAACGGTCTGCGATTTAGGCTGCGGCGATTTTAATGTTGGAAAGGAATTGGTTAAGCATTCCAAAAAATATGTGGCGGTAGATATAGTGCCCAGTTTGATTGCCCGCAACAAAGAAAAATTTAAGGCCCCAAATTTAGAATTCCATTGTTTGGATATTGCCACAGACCATTTGCCAACGGCAGATTGTGCCATACTTAGGCAGGTGCTTCAACATCTTTCCAACCCCGAAATTCAGCGCATCGTAAACAAATTGGCTGCCTATAAATATGTAATCCTCACCGAGCATATTCCGCAAGGCACATTTGTTCCCAATAAAGATATTATTTCTGGCCAGGGCAACAGGCTAAAGGTAAAAAGCGGCGTAAACATAACGGCCGCACCCTTTAATTTTAAGGTTCAGGAGGAAAGGCAACTCTCTGCCATCGCGCCAGACCACGGAAAAGGGATTATTGTAACCACACTTTACACCATCTAATCTATAAACCAGCCTAGTAACCAATAAATTACAGTTGGCGCAATTCTTTTAAATTACTAATTAATTGAAAATCATAGGAAGCTTTATTTGTGAGGTGTATTTTGAAGAATGGTGCACTTTGTTATGTGCAATTACACATTCTTTTTCATCATAATTATTGCCGCCAGTATTTAAGTTACGGGCAAAACGAGGAAAATTACTGCTAGATATTTCAATACGGATGCGGTGCCCTTTCTTAAAGTAATTACTGGTTGCCATGGGGGTTAAATCTACCTTATAGACCTTATCTTTCTCCATAAAAACTTCTTTGTCATAACCTTCGCGATACCGAACCCTTTGTATGGTTTCATCTAAATTATAGGCTGTGCCATCAGGATACACATCTATAAGTTTAATAGTAAAATCGGTGTCTTTTGCATCTGAGGAAACATATAAGGTAGATTCGATAAACCCTGAAATTTCAACGCCTTCTTCTAAAACATCTGTGGTATAAACCAAAATATCATTTCTGGTTTCCATTTGTTGTTGATCAAAAGCGCCTCCTTTAATTGCATTTCCGGTACAGCACACATTACCTCCATATGAGGGAACTGGATTCATAGGGTCGTAGGTGAAGCTATCAGGATTGTCTGATTTTGGTTTTGAAGTGGTTAATTTTCCATCTCCAGATAGGCTATTTGCATTGCCATTACTGTTTAAATAATAGGTTGTTAATTTCGCTTCTTTTGGAGGCCAAGTTTCTGAAGCTTGCCATTTGTTGCTTCCCATTGTATAATATTGCACTCTGGGGGTTTTCTCCTTAAAATCGTTTTGTTCATCTTTCAGCCACAGATCAAACCAAGCAAAAATTTGTTCTTCGTAATTAAGCCTCGCATCCCCAACGCTGCGTTCGCCAACTATAGTATTTTCGGTTGCTCGCGTATAAGCACAATGTAAAGTGGGTGCAATTACTAAATATTGATTATCTCTAATAGTTGCATCTTTTGAATTATTCCGAACGTGATTAAACAAAGCCAAATTTGGAGTTATGGACACATCATACCAGGAGGCAAACCAAAAACTTGGAACGCCAATTTCCATATCGTCATGATAAATCCCACCTTCAAACCAAGCTTTGTCATTTGGTTTCCGGCGAATCATTTTATCAAAAATTTCCTGTTTCCCATTTATATTTTTTAGGATGTCTTGGATAGGTAAATGGCTAAGTGCCTCGACCATATCTACTTCCGGATTTTCGGGCGCTAGATCGTAAAATCTAGAAATCCTAATCAAATCTTCTTGAGTGGCGCCAGCGGGAATACGGGGCTTAAACTTATCGTGTTCTACTCCGTATAACCAAGAAATGAATAACATCTGTTCAACCCCGCCACGGTACCAATTTCCTTGTTCGTTAATTTCGCCAACCCTACCAACACCTGCACCATAGCCTTGAGGCACCATTGCTGCGTGAGAAGGATGGTCTAAAGCTGCAACAGCCATTTGCCATTCGGCAGTGGAAGAACAACCCAGCGTACCTATTTTGCCATTAGACCAAGTTTGGTCTTTCATCCAGGTAAATGCATCGTACCCATCAGTTAATGGTACGCCTAAAATATCCCATTCGCCTTCAGAGAAATAGCGTCCACGTTCGTTTTGAACTACATAGGCATATCCTCTTTTAACAGCTTCCAAAGCACTTTTTGCCGTATTTGTTTTTTGTTCCCCATCTACCCACGAATTAAAATTATAAGGCGTGCGTGAAAAAATGATAGGTACTTTTTTATCCGTCTTTGGGCGGTAAATATCTGTTGCCAAACGAATACCATCGCGCATTGGCATCATTACTTTTTGATCTATTATGGCAATTTCTTCAAGCTCTTGCAGTATATTTTCTTGTGCGTTTACGTTTACATTACTGGCAAAGAAATAAGCAAGCACAAACGAAATTAAAAGAGTGTGTTTTTTCATTTTATTATAATCTGGATTTTTTAATATTTTTCTGGTTCTCAATGTTTCTATTTCAGTCAACCTCCTTTAAAATTGATTTAACTTTTAGAAGCAATATATTCATCTACAAAATCTGCCAAAACATTCAATGGAATTGCGCCCTGAGAAAGAACTACTTCGTGAAATTCACGAATGTCAAAATTTTCGCCCAAAGCATCTTTCGCCTTATTGCGTAATTCCAAAATTTTCATCATTCCTATTTTATAAGCTGTGGCCTGGCCCGGCATTACAATGTGTCTTTCAACCATTTTTACGGCATCCATTTCGGCATTTGGAGTATTTCCAGTGTAATATTTAATTCCTTCCTCACGCGTCCATTTTTTGGAGTGGATTCCGGTATCTACAACCAATCTACACGCTCTCCAAAGTTCCATCGCCAAACGCCCAAAATCTGAGTAGGGATCTGCATAAAAGCCCATTTCCTTCGGAATAAATTCAGAATATAACCCCCAACCTTCGGTATAAGCAGTATAACCACCAAACTTTCTAAACATAGGCACCTCTTCCAATTCCTGCTGAATTGCCAATTGCATATGGTGGCCGGGAATGCCTTCGTGATAGGCCAATGCTTCCATCTGGTAGATTGGCATGGATTCCATGTCGTATAAGTTTGCGTAATAAATTCCGGGTCTTGAGCCATCTGCTGCTGGGCGATTGTAAAAGGCTTTTCCGGCAGATTTCTCTCTAAAAGGCTCTACGGCCTTTACTACAATATCTGCTTCTGGTTTGGTGATAAATATTTCATCCAAACGCGTTTTCATACTGTCTATTAAATGCACCGCATCTTTTAAATATGCATCTTTTCCTTCTTGATCTGCACTGTAATAAAACTGTTTGTCTGTTCGCATAAACTCAAAAAATTCTTGCAGAGTACCTTCAAACTTAACTTGCTGGCGGATGGCATCCATTTCGCCATGGATTCTGGCAACTTCTGCCAAACCTATTTCGTGAATTTCATTGGCAGTTAAATCTGTAGTTGTGGTTCTTTTTAGTGCGTTGTTGTAAAACGCTTCGCCATCTTTAAATTTCCAAGCGCCATCATCTGTATTTGCTCTTTCTTTTTGTTCTTTTATAAACGCGATAAGCCCTTCATAAGCTGGTTTTACTGAAGTAAGCAAAGCTTGATTGGCCTGTTCTTTTAGTTTTGATTTTGTTTCCTCATCAATTTCCAATTGATTGACTTTCTTCATAAAATCTTCCAATAATGTACTCTCTTTTGCCGAAGAATCAAAAGGCTGGCCCACCAATATATTTTCTGAATCTTGCACCACTTTGTCGTAGACAAATTTTGGAGGTGCAATTGCAATTGCTTCCCGTTCCTTTAAATTCTCCACCACCTGCGCGAAGTATTTTTCAAAACCATTCAACCTAGAGATATATGCCTCTGCATCTGCAACACTATCTATGCGGTGCATATTAATTAAAAATGCCGGCATCCCAGACTGGGCGCCATGCATTTGGTTTACGGGGTAATTATACAATCTGTATTTATAATCGGCTATGCTATTTTCTAATTGCTGCTTATATAGTTTATAACTCAATAAGGTTTCCTTTGAAAGTGCGCCAACATTCACGCTATCTGTTAGCCAAGC
>CAXBDO010000116.1:0-7211 GCA_963974165.1 uncultured Aequorivita sp. | reverse complement strand
AAGTAATGGCGGCAATGAAATTGCAGAAGCTCCCATTTCGCTTTATAATAATGAAAAACTAATTGCCAAAACCGCCATTAATTTTTCTGAAAATGTAAGTGGCACCGTGGTTTTTGACATAGACAATTCGGAAGAATTTATTGGGAAAGTAACTGTTACCGATCCCAATATTACTTTCGACAATACATTGTTTTTCAGCATCAACAAACCTGGGAAAATTAAGGTATTAGCGATCAATGAATCAAACGGTAACTTTTTGCAGCGCCTTTTTGAAAAGGAAGAGTTTCAATTTAGCCAACAGTCCCTCAAAACACTAAATTATAACGAGATTCCCGATCAAAACTTTATTGTTTTGAATGGGTTGGCAACTATTCCTACTTCCCTAATAACCGCTTTAAAATCATTTAGCGACAATGGCGGAAGTGTTTTAATTATTCCATCCACAGGCGCAGACATTAGCAGTTATAACAATTTGTTGTTGCCATTTACGATGGGATCTTTTTCTGAAGAAAACGCTCAAGAAAAGAAAATTACAAAAATTGTTTTTTCGCACCCGCTTTTTAATGATGTGTTTGAAAAGAAAGTTGCTAATTTTCAATATCCAAAAGTAAATTCATATTACAATATTTCTTCAAATGCTACGCCTGCATTGGCTTTTGAGGATAATATGCCTTTTTTACTTCAAAAGAATAAAACCTATTTATTTACAGCCGCAATCGACAATGAAAATTCGAATTTTCAAAATTCGCCTTTGGTAGTGCCAACTATTTATAATATGGCCCTGCAAAGTTTACCGTTGCAGCGCTTGTATTACAATATTGGCACACAAAACACTTTTGCGGTACCTATAAAATTGGGGCCTGATGAAATTCTTACCATTAAGGACAGCACTGCGCAATATATACCGATGCAGCAGACCAAGGCAAATTTTGTGCTTTTATCAACCACCGACGAACCTAATACGGCCAATAATTATAAAGTAGTAAAAGACAATACATTTTTGGAAAACATAAGTTACAATTATCCTCGCAATGAGAGCGTACTTCAATATTTAGACCCAGAAAATTGGGAAGGTGCGCAGGTACATAGCTCGGTAGAATCACTTTTTGATTCGCTGGCGGAAGACAACGCAATTAACAGTTTTTGGAAATGGTTTGCTATTTTTGCATTGCTCTTTTTAATTACTGAAATGCTTTTGCTGAAATTTTTAAAATAGAAACCCCTTTTACTTTTTGTGCTGCCCGTAGCACCATTAAAGGGTTGAATGTTGAATCTTGAACTTTGAATATGAAAATACTACTGAAATCGGCCACAATTGTAGATGCTTCCAGCAAGCACCATTTAAAGAAACGGGATGTTTTAATTGAAAATGGTAAAATTTCAAAAATTGCTGCCACTATTGCTTCATCAGAAAAAGTGGAAGAAATTTCCTTGAAGAACCTACATATTTCACAAGGATGGTTTGATAGTAGTGTTTCCTTCGGCGAGCCGGGTTTTGAGGATAGGGAAACCATCGAAAACGGGCTAAGAACTGCAGCTTATAGCGGTTTTACGAGCGTGGCGGTAAATGCGAACAGTTTTCCGGTTACAGACAGCAAAGGCCATATAAAGTTTTTAAAATCGAAAGCAGAAGGCAATGCGGTAAGCCTCTTCCCTATTGGCGCTTTAACCATTGGTAGCAAAGGCACCGATTTGGCAGAGCTATACGATATGCAAAGCGAGGGCGCGGTTGCGTTTTATGATTACAAAAACCCAATTGCAAACGCCAACCTTTTAAAAATAGCGCTGCAATACACCCAGAATTTTGATGGCTTGGTTCAATCTTTTCCTTTCGATAAATCCGTTGCCCGCAATGGAATGATGAATGAAGAAATAAATAGCACTAAATTAGGTTTAAAAGGTATTCCCGCACTTTCGGAAGAACTTCAAATTATACGCGATCTGTATATTTTGGAATACACCGGCGGTAAGCTTCATATACCAACCATTTCAACAAAAAAGTCGGTTGAACTGATTAAGGATGCCAAGAAAAAAGGCTTAAATGTAAGCTGTAGTGTTTCCATTTTCAACCTTGCCTTAACTGATGACGCCTTGGAAAGTTTTGACACCAATTACAAATTACTGCCACCGTTGCGTACCAAGGAAGATGCAAAGGCACTTTTAAAAGGCCTAAAGGATGGTACTATCGATGGTGTAACCAGCGACCATAATCCTATTGATGTGGAGCACAAAACTACAGAGTTTGAACACGCCATGTTCGGAAGTATTGGGTTGGAGGCTTGTTTTGGAACTTTAAACAAGCTCGTGGGAACTGAAGCAACTATTATGGCATTAACTGAATTAAAAAAAGTGTTCAATATTCCTTCGGAAACTATTGAGGAAGGAAATAATGCAGAATTCACCCTATTCAATCCAGATGAAAATTGGGAATTTTCAGAAAATGATATTATTTCAACTTCCAAGAATTCCGCACTCTTGGACGTATCATTAAAAGGAAAACCGTATGGTATTTTTGCAAACAATCAATTAGCATTAAACTCAAAATGAAAACTTCGCCCGCAGGAAAATCAACTGCCCTTATAGCATACGCTCCCTTTGTTGGTTTTTTGATAGCTTATTTCATCAATAGCGATGAAAAGCACGAATTTGCTACCTGGCATATAAAAAATATGTTCGGGTTAACCATATTTTTCATTGTAGCCCTAATTGTTCAGTCGCAAATAGATGTATTTATGGGCGATATTCTTTGGTTTATTACTTTAGTTTTGTGGTTGGTATGTTGGGCGCTGGCTTATTTCAACAAACAAAAAGGAATTCCCTTTTTAAGCGAAAAATTTCAGGAATGGTTTACTTTTTTAGATTAAAGTATTGGTTACCTTTAACTTTCAATATTACTAACTAATATAAAAAAGATGGAAACAACTTCAGACAACGGTAAAACCGTAGCTATCATAGCATATATTACCCTTATTGGCTGGATAGTTGCGCTAGTAATGAACAACGCAAATAAAACAGCACTTGGATCCTTTCACGTACGCCAGTCATTAGGAATTATGAGTGTTGGTGTGGTTTTGGCAATCTTTACAGGATTTCTTAATATTTGGATTCTTTCAGCAATTGTAAATCTTACTATCTTTGTTTTTTGGCTTCTTGGGCTTGTAAGTGCAGCACAGGGCGAATTAAAACCGGTTCCGGTTTTGGGAGAACAATTTCAGGAATGGTTTAAGGGAATTTAATTTTTAACCTATTTTAACAAGACCTTTTGTACTGAAAGAACTTCAGTTTAAGAGGTCTTGTTTATTTTTGCAACCTATGGAAAAACAAAGCTTATTATTAAATCATAATTACAGACCAGCAAAGAACCCTGAGGGAAATCCGCCAGCCATTATTATGCTTCACGGCTTTGGAAGCGATGAACACGACCTGTTTTCGTTCGCAAGGGAATTGCCAGAGAAATACGCCGTTATTTCCTTGAAAGCCCCTATAAGGCTTGAACCTTCCGGTAATGCTTGGTATAATATTTATTTTAACAACAATCAGGGAAAATTTAGCGATGACGAACAGGCTATTGCATCTCGCGAATTGGTGGCAAAATGTATTGACGAAGTAATTGAAAAATATAAAGTCGACAAAAACAATCTTACCCTATTGGGCTTTAGCCAGGGTACCATTTTAAGCTTCGCAGTAGCATTAAGTTATCCGGCAAAAGTTAAAAATGTAATTGGCCTAAGCGGTTATATTAATGAAGAAATATTAAAGGCCAATTATGCTGAAAACGATTTCAGCAAATTGAACGTTTATACTTCCCACGGAAGTGTAGATCAGGTAATCCCAGTTCAGTGGGCCCGCAAAACCCAGCCTTTCCTTGAAAACCTAAAGATTAATTGTACGTATTCCGAATTTCCCGTAGGTCACGGGGTGGCGCCACAAAATTTTTATGAATTAAAGGATTGGTTAGAAAAAAATTCCTAAAACTATTGGGGGTAAATGAAAGACCCAATTGGAGTCAACTCTAAATCGTTGTTTTTATTGAACGAGAAGGAAAGTATCATTTCGCCCCAATATTTTCCATCGGTAAAGTCGGCAAGTATCCATTTGTGGTTCAAAAACTTCAATTTATTTATTTTCATACTCCCATCCATTCCATCAAAAGGAACTAAAGGATTGTTCCCCTTCTGTAAATTGAAATCGTAAATCTTGTCTGAAACATTAGCCTGAACATCAGCTGCTTCATAACCCATATTTTCGAAATAGGTCATGGCATTGTCATTTCCCAAAAGGGTGAAATAATTTAGGTTGCCAATCGTAGATTGAAGAGTCTTTATAGAATCATTGGCAACCTGAAGTTGGGCTTCCAGTGTTTCAATGCGTTTGTCCTGCGACTCAAAAATGCTCTTTTCATTCATGTATTGGTAAATAATGAATAGCACTGCCATCAAGAACAGGTAGGTGAAAATCTTATTTCGCATAATTATATGGTAATTGTTAAGGTATCATAAGCCAAGTGTACATCCTTAGGAAGTCTTTTTTCCACTTCCTCATGAAAGCCCATTACATGGCTAATATGTGTAAAATAGGTTTTTTCTGGTTTTACTTTTTCAACAAAATCGAGCGCTTCGGCAAGGTTGAAATGAGAATAATGCGCCTCTTCCCGAAGGGCATTAACCACTAGCACTTTAGTGCCTTTTATCTTTTCAATTTCTTCATCGGAAATAGTCTTTACATCGGTTAAATAGGTAAACCCTTCAATCCTAAACCCCAGAACGGGCAAGGTATCGTGAAAGGCTTCAATAATAACCACTTCCTTTCCTCCTATTTTTAAAGAGGTGTTTTTATCTATTTCAATTTCTTCAACGCTGGGTGCGCCGGGATATTTGTTTTCTGTTTCAAAAATATAGGCAAAACGTTCGTGCAGCGATTTAAAGACGCGTTTATGTGCATAAAACGGCATATTGCCCTGCATAAAATTAAAGGGACGAATGTCGTCCAGCCCAGCAGTATGGTCGCTATGCTCATGTGTCAATAAAATACCGTCTAATCTAGATACATTTTCGCGCAACATTTGCTGCCTAAAGTCTGGACCGCAGTCTATAACATAGGTAAAGTGATCCCAGCGCAATAAAACTGACACCCTTAAGCGTTTATCTTTAGGATCATTACTCTTGCATACCGGATGATTGCTCCCTATTACGGGAATACCTTGGGAAGTTCCCGTACCGAGAAAAGTAATTTTAAATGCTGATTTCATCTGCCAAAAATATTTGCTTTTTTATAGGAAAACGCAACAGATTTATTCCACATTTTGAAGTAATTTTTAAGTTCAATAATTTGTGTTTAATAGTCGCAAAAATACTGGTATTTTTTTTGTTTACCATTGTATTTGCTACCTTTGTTAATTAAAGATAGAACGTCGCCATGCCAGAATCCATAATAGGAGATAAGGAGTTTGAGAATATTCCTTCCATAAAAAGTAAGGCCTTACGAATCAACCTGAACGAGAACATTTATGGCACTTTTGCCGAAATTGGCGCAGGCCAGGAAACCGTTCGTAATTTTTTCAGGGCCGGAGGTGCTTCCGGTACCATAGCAAAGACCATGTCGGCCTACGACAAGGATTTTAGCGATGCAATTTACGGAATTGAAGAAGATGGTAGGTATGTAACCGAATCGCGCCTTCAGAAAATGCTCTCGCATGAATTCAATCTTATTGAAGAGCGTATTAATCGCGAAAAACACCCAAATAGATTATTCTTTTCTTTTGCCAATACGGTGGCTACCATAGATTTTGCGAAAAAATATAAAGGCCACGGTTGGGTAGGGATACGCTATCAAATAGATCCAAAAGAACCATATAACGAAATTACGCTTCATATTCGCTTTCACGAAAATGATGCGCAATTGCAGCAAATTACTTTAGGAACCTTAGGGGTTAACCTTATTTATGGTGCCTATTACAAGTATGATCAGCCCAACAAATTACTGCGCTATCTTTATGACCATATTGATAAGGATAAAATTGAGATAGATACCATCAATTTTTCCGGTCCGCGTTTCGCAGAAGTAGATAATAGATTGATGAGCCTTCAGCTTATTAAAAATGGAATGACCGATGCTGTAATGTTTGATCCGGACGGCCATAATATTCTTCCGGCAAGAATTCTTTATAAGAAAAACATTCTTGCGCTCCGAGGCAGTTTTAGGCCTGTTACCAAGGTAAACATAGATATGTTTGAGCGTTCTTATGAAATGTTTTTGAATGAAAACAGAGTAGAAAAAGAAAGAACAGAGGTTATTTTTGAAATTACCCTCTCAAATCTTCGTGCGGAAGGTGAAATAGATGAAGAGGATTTTATGGATCGTGCAAAATTGCTTTGCTCTTTGGGCCATACGGTAATGATTTCAAACTTCCAGGAATATTATAAGCTGGTAGAATATTTCTCAAGATATACCAAGATGCGTATGGGTCTTGCCATGGGTGTTAATAATTTGGTCGATATTTTTGATGAAAAATATTACCGCCACTTAAGTGGAGGAATTTTGGAAGCCTTCGGAAAATTATTCTTTAAAGATTTAAAGGTTTACCTCTACCCAATGAAAGATGCGGAAACGGGAGAATACACCAATAGTGAGAATCTAAAGGTACACCCACGTATGAAGGAGTTGTACAAATTCTTTAAATACAACGGAAAAGTTGTAGATATTAAGGATTACAATCCAGACAATATGGAGATCTTTTCGCGTGAAGTTCTATCAATGATAGAAAAACATGAAGATGGTTGGGAAGAAATGTTGCCTCCAGGAGTTTCTGAAATTATTAAAGACAAACGACTTTTCAATTGTAAGGTAATTCCAGAGAAAATAGGAAACTAGTCTAAGAGCTGGGCCGCGTGGTTTTTGGTTTTAACTTTATCTATCACCTTGATAATAAATCCATTTTCATCCATTACAAAGGTTTTTCTGTGAATTCCGTCATAGGTTCTTCCCATAAATTTTTTTGGGCCCCATACGCCGAAACCATTAATAACATCTTTGTTTTCATCTGCCAATAACGGAAAGGGGAAATTGTATTTTTCCTTAAAGTTTTTCTGGCGTTTTTCACTATCGGCACTTACTCCCAACAGTTCGTATCCTTCTTTTTGCAATTCCTTGTAATTATCGCGAAGATTGCAGGCCTCTGCAGTACAACCTGGAGTACTGGCTTTCGGATAGAA